>JASFOT010000139.1:0-6341 GCA_050116375.1 Gammaproteobacteria bacterium
ATCGCCGGAATGGCCGAGCGCGGGTTCGGGCGGGTAGTGAATATCTCCTCCGTCAACGGCCAGCGGGGCCAGTTCGGGCAGGCCAACTACTCCGCCGCCAAGGCCGGTATCCACGGTTTCACCATGGCCGTGGCCCGGGAAGTCGCGCGCAAGGGAGTCACTGTCAACACGATATCGCCAGGTTACATCGAGTCGCCGCTGGTGATGCAGGTCCCGGAGAAGGTCCGCGAGCGGATCCGCGAACAGATTCCGGTTGGCAGATTCGGACATCCTCGGGAGATCGCCCGCGCCGTGTTGTTCCTGATAGATGACAACTCCGGTTTCATCACCGGGGAGGATCTTTCGGTAAACGGCGGCTTTCACATGGACTAGGGAGGGTCCATGAACGCCCGGGTCATCCGAAAATATTCGAACCGCCGTCTCTACGATCCTGAAACCAGCGGGCACGTGACCCTGGACCAGGTCCGGGACATGATTGTTGCCGGAGAACGAGTCCGTGTAGAGGACGCCAAGACCGGCGAGGACCTGACGCGCAGTATCCTCCTGCAGATTATCGTGGAGCGCGAGGAAGCGGGAAGGCCGCTTCTGAGCGCCAGTCTGCTGGAGCAGTTAATACGGTTTTACGGCGGCGCCATGCAGGAGTTTTTCGGCAACTACCTGGAGCGCAGCGTCTCGACTTTTGTGGATCAGCAGGAAGATTTCCAGAAACAGCTGCTGGAGATGGTCCAGAACAATCCGATGACAGACCTGGCGAAGCGGAACCTGGAGCTGTGGAACGAACTGCACGGCATGTTCGGCTCAGCCTGGAGTCGCGCGCCGCAAAAAAAATCGGACGAGGAAGACGATAGATAACTCACTGAAAATATTGCTTTAGTTGCAATCCAAGCAAAAATATTTTGCAATGCAAAAAAAATTTGCTAAAGTTATATTTGCTGCGATGCAATATTCACAGAGGAAAGCGTCATGACCAACGACATTTTTGAGATTTTCGAGAAGGGCCAAAAGGCCCTGCAGCCCTATGGGAAGCTGAGTGAAGTGGGGATGGAAGCCGTCGAGAACTTCGTGAAACTCGAGGCGGACATCGCCAGCGATCTGATCGACCTGACTGTCGACCAGCTGCGCGCCTTCGGCACGGCCGAAGACGTGGCCGGCTACACCCAGGCGCAGGGTCGTTTGTTCACCGAGTATACGGGTCGGGCCCAGGAGCGGGCGGCGGCCTGGCTCGAGACCGTGACGGGCGTACAGAAAGCCATGTTTACGGCGGCCAGAACCGGCTACGAAGAGGCAGCGGCAGCGGCCAAATCTGCCGCGCCGGCGCCGAAGAAGGCGCCGCGAAAGAAGGCGGCCTGAGCGAAGCCAACCGGAACGGCGGCCCCTGCGGCCGCCGTTTTTTTACCGGATCGTCTAATGGCGGCGGCGCTTGCGGGCTGGCAACCTTGACCGACTGACCTTAATGGAGGGAGCGGGATGTCAGAAAACAAAGAAATCGTCGTTCTGAGCGCCGTTCGAACGGCAATAGGGACCTACGGAGGGAGCCTTGCCGGGACGCCGCCCACCGAACTGGCAGCCACCTGCGTCAAGGCCGCCGTCGAACGGGCGGGGATCGAACCTGCCGACGTCGGCCATGCGGCTTTCGGCAACGTGATCCATACGGAACCCAAGGACATGTATCTGTCACGGGTTGCTGCCGTAAAAGGCGGTCTCCCGGTGGAGACGCCGGCAGTCACGGTCAACCGACTTTGCGGCAGCGGTCTCCAGGCCGTCGTGTCGGCGGCCCAGCTTCTGCTCCTGGGCGATGCCGAGTGCGCGGTGGCTGGCGGCGCGGAGTGCATGAGTCGGGGGCAGTACTGGGTACCGGGCCTGCGCTTCGGCCAGCGCATGGGTGACGGCCAGGTCGTCGACGCCATGGTCGGGGCTTTGACCGATCCTTTCGACGACTGCCACATGGGCATTACCGCCGAGAACGTGGCGGCCAAATGGGGCATTTCCAGGGAAGACCAGGACGCCCTGGCCGTGGAGAGCCAGACTCGCGCGGCCCATGCCATAGAGGCCGGATATTTCAAGGACCAGATCGTGCCGGTGGAAGTCAGGGTGAAGAGGGACACTGTCGCCTTCGACACTGACGAGCACGTGCGCGCCAACACCACCATGGAATCGTTGGCCAAGCTCAGGCCGGTATTCCAGAAGGACGGCTCGGTGACGGCGGGCAACGCCTCGGGCATCAACGACGCTGCCGCCGCGATAGTGCTGATGGATAGGGCTGCGGCCGAGAAGAAGGGGCTCGAGCCCATGGCGCGACTGGTGGGATATGGTTTTGCCGGAGTGGAGCCCAAGTACATGGGGATCGGGCCTGTGCCTGCGACCCGCAAGCTCCTCGAGCGCCTGAACCTGTCGGTTGACGACATCGATGTTTTCGAGGTCAACGAGGCATTCGCCGCCCAGGCGCTGGCCGTGGCCAAGGATCTCGGACTGCCACCGGAGAAAACCAATCCCAACGGCAGCGGAATATCCCTGGGCCACCCAATCGGGGCGACCGGCTGCGTGATTACCGTCAAAGCTCTCCACGAACTCCAACGCACGGGTGGCCGGTATGCGCTCGTGACAATGTGCATCGGCGGTGGTCAGGGGATCGCCGCAGTCTTTGAAAAACTCTAGAAGCCGAGGTTGCTGTGCTGGAACAACTGAAGCCTGAAAACATTCGAGCTCAATATGAAATGAGCCGTCTCCTGGCCGGGATGTCGGCCGACGTGGCCAAGCTCTACCTGCGCTGGGCCGCCAAGCTGGCGACCCATCCGGGCGCCCCCGTGAAGGCGGGAGCTGGTCTGGCCGCCGACGTCATGGACATCTCCCGGGATGTCCTGCTGAAGGTCGCCGGCGAGGAAGTGGAGCCTCGCAAGCTCAACGGCGATCGCCGTTTTGCCTCCGAGGCCTGGGAGCAGAAAGCACCGTTCCGCGTATTGCGCCGCACTTACGATGCCTATGCACGGGCCGCTCTGAAACTGGCCGAGGAAACGCCGCGGCTGGACGACGAGGATCGCAGAAAGCTCCGCTTTTTCACGGGCCAGTTCCTGGACGCCATCGCGCCGGCCAATTTCGCGATCAGCAACCCGGACGTCCTCCAGGAAACCGTGCAAAGCCGCGGCCGGAATTTCATGCACGGCATGCGAAACCTCTGGCACGATCTGGACCTGACCCACGGCAGGCTGAACATCAGCATGTCCGACCTGGGCGCGTTCGAGGTGGGCAAGAACCTGGCGACCACCCCCGGTGAGGTCGTGTACCGGAATGAGCTGATGGAGCTCATCCAGTACACCCCAACCACCAAGCAGGTGTCGCGCCGTCCGCTGATGATCATTCCGCCCTGGTTCAACAAGTACTACGTGCTGGATATGCAGCCGGCGAACTCGGTGGTCAAGTACCTGGTGGACCAGGGACAAACGGTGTTCCTGATTTCCTGGCGGAACCCGGATGAGGAGACGCCCGACAAGACCTTCGATGATTACATGCTCGAGGGCCCGCTCGAGGCTATGTCGGTCATCGCGGACATCACCGGCGAGTCGGAAGTCAACGCCATGGGCTACTGTCTCGGCGGTATTCTGCTGGCCTGCCTGCTGGCATGGCTCGACGCCAAGGGCCGCAATCCGATTCGTTCAGCAACCTACCTCACGACCCTGATTGACTACACGGATGTTGGCGACGTCAAGGTATTCGTCGATGAAAAGCAGCTGGAGCGGCTGGAGCGGCTGGGCAAGGCTAAGGGGTATCTTCCGGGCGACAACGTCGCCTGGGGATTCCGCCTGCTGCGGGCGCCGGACCTGATCTGGACCTTCGTCATCAACCATTACATGCTGGGCCGGGACCGGGTGCCCTTCGATCTGCTTTTCTGGAACGAAGACGCGACGAACATGCCGCTCTCCTGCCACATGTACTTCATGCGGAACATGTATATCGACAACAAGCTCAGGCAGCCGAACGCCATCGAACTGGCCGGTGAACCCATCGACGTGACGCGTATCGAAACGCCGGCCTATATCCTCTCGACGCGGGATGACCACATCGCGCCGTGGAAGACCTGCTACGAGAGCACGCAGCTCTTCTCCGGTCGCAGCCGTTTCGTGCTCGGTAACTCTGGACACATCGCGGGCGTCATCAATCCGCCGACGCGGGAGAAATACGGTTATCGTGTCGGCACCGGCAATCCGCCCGATCCGGATGACTGGTTCAGCCGGGCAAAGGAGAAGCCGGGCTCCTGGTGGCCGGACTGGGTCCGCTGGCTGAGACGGTATTCCGGCGGCAGGGTCAAGGCGCGCACGCCCGGAAGCAAGGAATACCCGCCGCTGGAACCGGCACCCGGGCATTACGTCCGGCAGATGATACGACCGGACAAGAGGTCGCTGTTCTAGAGAAGGATCCTGGCCCGAGAAGACGAAAGGGCGGTCGCGCTGCGACCGCCCTTTCGCATTTATTCGGCCTGGTGCGGGGACACCTCAGTACATATGCTGTCCGCCGTTGACCGACAACGTCGACCCGGTGATGAAGTCCGCCTCGTCAGAGACCAGGAAAAGTACCGCCCTGACAATGTCCCGGGTCTCGCCCAGTCGGCCCACCGGAATCCTCTGGATGATCTTCTCCAGAACCTTGTCGGGTACGGCCTGTACCATCTCGGTATTGACGTAACCGGGCGCAACGGCATTGACGGTAATGCCCAGCTTGGCGCCTTCCTGGGCGAGTGCCTTGGTGAACCCGTGGATGCCCGACTTGGCCGAGGCGTAGTTGACCTGGCCATACTGGCCGGCCTGGCCATTGACCGAACCGATATTCACGATACGGCCGAACTGCTTCTCACGCATGCTCTCGATGACGGCGCGGCAGAGGTTGAAGCAGGAGGTGAGATTCGTCCGTATGACGTCGTCCCACTGCTCGAAGGACATCTTGTGGAGAGTGCCATCGCGGGTAATACCTGCGTTGTTGACCAGCACCTCCACGGGTCCGAGCCGCTCTGCCACCGACGCGACCCCCTCCTGGACGGCATCGAAATCCCCCACATCGAACTTGAACGTGGGGACACCGGTCGCCTGCTCGAAGGCCTTCGCCCGTTCCTCGTTGCCACCATAATTGGCGGCCACTTTGTATCCGGCCAGATGCAGTGCCTCTGAAATCGCACCGCCGATTCCACGAGTCCCCCCGGTAACCAGCGCAACACGCCCAACCATTTCTTCCTCCATTGCGAGTCCATCCCGCTTGAAAAGCCAGATCGAACGCCATGGTGTGCCGAACTCACGCCGGTGCCAATTGGCCATTCGTCTAAGCCCTTTGCCCCGGCGGGATGCAAAAGGCCCCGCTGGTCGCAGGTCAGGAGCGGTTCATCGCGCGGGTCAGTCTGTCAGCGAGCCGGTGCGTCTAATATTGAGTTGTCTGGCAGAACGACCCGGAGGCGGGAGCGTGGAGCTGAAGATCAACGGCCAACGGTACGACTACGAGGGTGACCCGGAGCAGCCGCTTTTGTGGGTGCTCCGGGACGAGATCGGGTTGACGGGCACCAAGTACGGCTGCGGGATCGGCCAGTGCGGCGCCTGCACGGTGCATGTGGACGGAGTTGCGCGTCGCTCCTGCGCGACGCCGATGCGAAAGGTCGAGGGCCGCTCCGTGTTGACCATCGAGGGACTGTCGACCGATGGCGATCATCCGGTACAGAGGGCGTGGATCGAGGAAGACGTCTCACAGTGCGGTTACTGCCAGCCGGGCCAGATCATGGCCGCGGTGTACCTGCTGCAGCGTGTTCCGTCGCCGACCGACGAGCAGATCGACGAGATGCACACCAATCTTTGCCGTTGCGGCACCTATTACCGGGTCCGCAGGGCAATACACCTGGCGGCCCGGTACATGCGGGAGGACAGCTGACATGTTGACGAACAAGCTGTCCCGCAGGGAATTCCTGAAGGTGTCCGCCTCCGCGGCCGGCGGCGTTATTTTCAGCCTCCAGGCGCCGTGGCTGAGGGCGGAAGAAGGCAGCAGCCGGTTGAACGCGTTCGTCACGATCGAGCCCGACGGACACATCCTGATCGGTGTCTCCCAGCCGGAAATGGGACAGGGCATGTACTCCACGATGAGCGCGCTGGTGGCGGAGGAACTGGACGCGGACTGGGGAAAGGTGTCAGTGGAACAATTGCCCCTCATGCTGAAGCGGGATGCCGAGGGCAACCTGGCCTGGGGGCTCGTGCCCCAGGGTGCCGGCGGCAGCAACAGCGTGGTCAGCCTGTATACCCCACTGAGGCAATTCGGCGCCCGGGCACGCCATCAGCTGCTGCTGGCGGCCGCAGAGAAATGGGGCGTGCCCGCCG
>JASFOT010000140.1:0-6292 GCA_050116375.1 Gammaproteobacteria bacterium
CAATACGTGCAGTCGATGTCCGTGAAAACGGTGATGGTGTGGGCCGCGTCGTCGGGGCCGAAGACCACCATCTGCTCGTCCGTCAGCTGGCCCATCTCGTCAAGGCGCAGCCCGCTGCGTCGAGCCTCCGTGAGACTCTTGTTGGTCTCCAGGTCCACGATATCGCCCTTGAAGAGATACTTGCGGTCTCCCGTGACGTAAACGATCTGGGACCCGATAGCCACTTCGTAGAGACCTTCGATCGCAGACGGCCGGACGTCTTCAGCGGTCAGCCCCGGCACCAGGCCGGCGATCTCCGCGCGTGGATCGGCCGAGTCTTCCGCCATGAGCAGGGCCGGGACGGAACACAGGGCCATTAGTGAAGTGATTGCCAGTTTACGCATGGAAAGACTCTCTCCCGATGAATGCCCATGGGACAGTCGCCGAGCTCGGTAGTTCAGTGGATGGCGAATTGTAATGGAATTCGCCCGCCGGGGGCATCAGCCTCGCGGATGGTGGCGGGAGTGCAGATCCTTGAGTCGCTGTCGCGCCACGTGAGTGTATATCTGGGTGGTCGATAGATCACTGTGGCCCAGCAGCATCTGAACGACCCGCAGATCGGCGCCGTGGTTGAGCAGATGGGTGGCGAAGGCATGCCTTAGCGTATGGGGCGAAAGATCCTTCTCGATGTTCGCCTTGGCGGCATACCGCTTGATCAGGTGCCAGAAAGCCTGGCGGGTCATGTGGTCTCCGCGACGGGTCGGGAACAGGTAGTCGGACTGCCGGTCCAGCAGGATCTCCGAGCGAGGACCGCGAATGAACTGCTCGATCCACTCCAGTGATTCCTCGCCAAGAGGAATCAGACGTTCGCGGTTGCCCTTGCCGATGACCCGCATCACGCCCTGGTTCAGGTTGATCTGGTTGAGCCGCAGATTGACGAGCTCCGTCACTCGCAGGCCGGTGGCATACAGGACCTCCAGCATCGTCCGGTCCCGGTGGCCGAGGCACGCCGACGTGTCGGGCGCCTCCAGCAGCGCCTCCACCTGCGATTCGGAAAGGCTCTTGGGCAGGGGCCGGCCGATCTTCGGCATCTCGATCTGGGACGTGGGGTCGTCCTTGCGAACCCCCTGGCGCAGGAGATGTCGAAAGAAGCGCCGAAAACTGGAAAGCTGCCGGGCGGTTGAGCGAGGTCGCGCCCCCGATTCGACCCGCCAGGCGATGTATTCGAGAAGTTCGCGGCGCCGCGCCTGCTCCAGTGTTTTGCCCGACTCGGCAAGCCACTTGGTGAGGGACGTCAGGTCGGTTCGATAGGCGGCCAGCGTGTTCCTGGACAGACCCCGTTCCATCCAGACCGTATCGACGAATCGTTCTATGGCCGCCTCGGAGCGCTCGAGGGGTGTCCCGTTGTCGCTGTTCCTGCTGGCGTTCTTGCTGCCCATGGTGCCTCGCAACCTGTCCGGCGCTCTTTCGAGAAAGTAGCGGGCCGCACCCCAACGCCCTGCCCTGGCTTGTCCCGATTCACCGCCGACGTACAATCTGCCGGCCGGTGAAGTCGGAACCTGTGTCCTGGTCCTTTGACCTATGGCCACGGATTATTCCCGGGGGCCGCGGCAACGACCGTGACTCCCATCACAGATCATGCCGGTAATTAACATAACGTGACCGAGTTCACATAACGAGAGAAAACTGGTCGATCCGATCCCCATGGGCAGCGCCTTGCGTAAAATTGCGAATCTCCTCTGGGGACTGTATGCCTTGTCGGTTTTCGCCGTCGTCTCCCTGACCACCACCCTCATCGTCGCCCTGCTGCCGAACCTGGACCGGCGTCGGCGCACCGCGCGAGCCGGCTCCCGGCTGATCTTTCTCGCCACCGGTATCGACCTGGAGGTCGTCGAGATCGGCAGCCTCCCGCCGGAAGCCTGCGTGGTGGTCGCCAACCACGCCAGCTACCTGGACGGGGTCATTCTGACGGCGGCCCTGCCGCCCTCTTTCAGCTTCGTGATCAAACGGGAGATCACCGCCGTCCCGCTGGCGCATCTGCTGCTCAGACGCCTGGGTTCCGAGTTCGTCGAGCGCTTCGATCGGCACCGGGGTGCCTCGGACGCCCGGCGGATCATGCGCAGAGCCCGGGAAGGGGATGCCCTGGTGTTCTTTCCCGAGGGCACCTTCCAGGCCGAACCGGGCCTGATGCGATTCCGCACGGGGGCTTTCGCCGCCGCCGCCCGTTCCCGACTGCCGGTGGTGCCCGTGGTCATCCTCGGCGCCCGGGAGGTCCTGCCGGCAGAGCGCTGGCTGCCCCGCCGTCAATCCCTGCAGGTCATCATCACCCCGCCCATCGATCTTTCCGGGCACGCCGCCGGACACACCCCCGGTGCCCTGCTTTCCCTTTCACGGGAGCGAATCCTGGAGCACCTGGAAGAGCCGGATCTGTCCCGGTGACGGGCAGAAAAAAACCCGCGGCACGGCGGGTTTTTTTTCGGCAGGAAGGGCCGGCTGTCAGCCCCGGGCCACCGCCATTCTGTCCTCGACGAACTTGATCCAGTCGGCGGCCTGGCGCCGGGTGCTCTCATCGTATTTTCGCGCTTCCCTGAGAGCATCCAGGGCCTGCTGCCAGTCCTCCATCTCATTGGCGGCAATGCCGATGAGCAGGTAGGCGCCGCCGGGTTTCTTCAGGCTGCCCTTTTCGATGGCCTGCCGGGCCGCCTCGATGGTGCCCTGCCAGTCGCTCTTCTCGGCCAGCAGCTGCGCTTTCTGAAGGTAGAGTTCGCCGTCGGGCTTCATGGGAGCCAGCCGGTCTATGGTGGCCACGGCCCTGTCGAATTCCCTGGCCTGCGTCCACGCATTCAGGAGCAGGGTCAGATTCTTCTCGCTGCCCTCGACCCGACCGGCCGCGATCTCCTTCTCGAGTATGGAGCCGGCGACGAACGGCACTTCCACAAAGATGTTCATGCGCACCACGTTGAGAATCTTCTTCTCGACCTGGTCCTTGGGCGCCTCGTACATCAGGCCCTTGCGATAAGCCACCATCAGCGCGGCCAGGGAATCGAGATCCTTCTGCTGCTCCTGGAAGGCGCCGGACAGCATCTCCCAGTACTTCAGCTTGTCCGGCCACTTGGCGACCATCGCGGTCAGCAACCTGGACGCGGACGAGAAATCCTTCTGCTCGAAGTAGATGGCCAGTTCCAGGAGATACCAGGATTCCTGCGCGTCATTCCCGGCCTTTTCGATGGCCTTGCGGACGTAGGGAAGCGCCTCGTTATAGCGGTTCAGGCTGGCATAGCTCGAACCCAGGGCGATGTACGCCTGGGGCGGCGGGTCGCACTGGTACTTCAGGTACTCCAGCATCAGCTCCACCGTGCGCTCGTGCTTCTCCTGGCCGGCATAGAGCTGGGCCAGGGAGTACATGAGGCCGAAGTGACCTGCATTGGGCAGGGCGTCGGCCTGCAGGGCCTTTTCGAAGTAGGGAATGGCCTGATCGTACTTGCCCTGGGCCGCGTACACGTAGCCGAAGGTCTGGTTGACCATGGCCAGCTCGTAGTCGTTGAGGTTCCCCGATTCCAGCGCCTTGAGACCCTTCAGGGCGTCGGCATACTGATTTTCGCCGAGCTGTTCGTGGATGGCGGACAGCCTCCGAAAGGTTCGCTCTCCGATCAGGCTGCCCCGCTCCTCGCGCTGGACGCCCTCCGGACCCTCGCACTTCTGCTCCTCCTGGGCCCACACGGCGGCGGGCGACGACAGCGCCGTCATCAAAAGAATTACGCCGAGCGTCGGTCGAAGCTGCCTCATCACGCGTTGTCCAGCTTGAAGTCGATCACCTGCTCCGCCTCGCGACGTACCGCCTGACCGTCCACGATCCGGGGCTTGAATTTCCAGCGGAGAATGGCCCGGATGGCCGCCCGGTTGAACAGGCGCCGGGGCTCGGCCTCCACCACGAGCGGATCGTCAACCGTCCCGTCCTCGAGGATCGTGAAACGCACGCGCACCCATCCCTCGATACCTTTCAGCAGCGCTTCCCGGGGATACTGGGGCTCGATCCTGACAATGGGGATGACGTCGCCTTCGGACGCCGGGTCCCCGGCCTGCCAGGAACCCAGATAGGGGCCGCTGCCGCTGAAGCCCACATCGATGTCCGGCGTCTCGATATCCATGGGCGTCGGCGGTGGTTGCTGCTGCTGGGCCACCTTCAGCTTCGGCGGCGGGGGCGGCTTCTTCGGCGGGGGCGGCTTCTTGGGCACCCGGCGATCCTTGGTCTGGGTGACTTCCTCGGGCTTCACCCGGACGAAATCCACCACCTTGCCGCCCGCGTCACCGGCATTGAAACCGTCTCCGCCGGCCACCAGGCTGTGCATCACGTAAAACAGCAGCAACGCAACGAGGATCCCGAGCGCAATCGATACCGGATACCGCATCAGCCTCCCCCCGTCTGCTCTGCCGCCACGGCGATATTGGCCACGCCGCCGAGCCGGATCTGGTCCATCAGATCGATCAGTACGCCCGTCGCCGACTTCTCGTCAGCGATGATGACTACGCTGCTCTCGGGGCTTTCGTTCTTGGCCTGCTCGACCATCTGTCGAACCTGACCCAGCTCGACCTGTCGCTTGTTCATCCAGATTTCGCCCGCGGAATTGATGGCGATCAGGATGTTGCCGCGCTCCTGCTTGTAGGCGGTGTCCGCTTCCGGCCGATTGGGATCGATCCCCGTCTCCTTGATAAAGGACGTGGTCACGATGAAGAAAATCAGCATGATGAAAACGATATCCAACATCGGGGTGATGTTGATCTCCGTTTCCTCTTGCTGTGCAGCGTGCCTTCTAGCCATCTGTGTCCTCGGGCCTTCGTTCCGCCCGTCTCAGCGGGCCATGGCCGCAAGGGAGACCTTCTCGGCTCCCGCGACCCTCGCCTGGTCGATGACCCGCACCAGCAGGCCGGCGTCGGCATCCCTGTCGGAGATCACCACCACCGCGGCCTCCGGCTTGGTCGCCAGTTCGCTCTCGATGTTCGCCCGGACTGCGCGGATGTCCACTTCGCGATTCTGCACCGAGATCATACCGGTCTCGTCGATGCGGATGGCGATCACTTCGGACATCTTCTGTTCCTGGACCGGGGCGTTGGACGGCCGGTTGACGTCGATGCCCACTTCCTTGACGAACGAGGTGGTCACGATAAAGAAAATCAGCATGATGAACACGATGTCCAGCATCGGCGTGATGTTGATTTCCGCCTCTTCACCGTGGGTTGCTATCCTGCGTCGCATTCAGTCAGCCTCAGTGGTGAGCGAGAAGATCTTCCGTCTTCTCGACCTCACGGGTGGATTTCTGCTCCAGCCAGGCCGCGAAATACAGCCCCGAAAGCGCCGCCACCAGGCCCGACATGGTCGGGATCGTGGCCTTGGACACCCCCGCCGCCATCAACCGGGCATTGCCGGTGCCGGCGAATGCCATGACGTCGAACACCGAGATCATCCCGGTGACCGTGCCGAGCAGCCCCAGCAGCGGCAGGATGGCCATCAGAGCCTTGATCACCGGCAGGTATCGTCGGCACTCCACGCCGATCTCGGAGACCATCTGCTGGCGAACCTGTCGCGCGTACCAGGAAAACGTGTCCGCCCGGGATGACCAGGCTTCCTGGGTGGCCCGAACCTTGGCGGGCAGAACGAAATAGAAGAACCAAATTCGCTCGATGATGAGCGTCCACATCAGGATCGTCACGAAAAGGATCCCGAACAGGACGTCCCCACCGGCTTCGAAGAAGTCGCGGATGGGGACGAAAAGGGTCTCGTAAAGGAAGATCATCGGCTGGCTTCTGCCTTCCGGGCGATGATGCCGGCCGTCTGTTCTTCCAGGATCTCGATCAGTCCGCGGCTGCGGCCCGCGACCCAGCTATGCAACAGCACCAGCGGGATGGCGACGCACAAACCCAGCACCGTGGTGACCAGAGCCTGGGAGATACCGCCCGCCATCAGCTTGGGATCGCCGGTGCCGAACAGGGTAATGGCCTGGAAAGTGGCGATCATGCCCGTCACCGTGCCCAGCAGTCCCAGCAGGGGCGCTACCGCCGCCAGCACCTTGATTCCGCCCTGCCATTTCTCCAGGTTCGGAGCCTCGCGGAGAATGGCTTCGTCGAGCTTCAGTTCCAGGGTTTCCGTGTCCGTGTCCACGTTGTCGTCATAGACCTTGAGGATCCGGCCCAGCGGGTTCTTCTCGTTGGGGGTCTCCGACTTGAGCTGTTTGCGGATACCGGCGCCGACACCGCTCAGGTAGAGCAGGCGCCACACCGCGATCAGCAGGCCGATGACGCCGAGAACGATAATCAC
>JASFOT010000141.1:0-6292 GCA_050116375.1 Gammaproteobacteria bacterium
GGGATTGCGCCAGGAAATCATGAACACGGTATGGCCCTTGTCCACCAGAAACTTCACCAGGGAATTGTGCGGCGAAAGATCCAGAATGTAGTACTTCATGATCCAGGCCGGCACGATCAGTACCGGCTCCGCATACACCTGGGAAGTCGAGGGTGTGTACTGAATCAGCTCCATCAGATGGTTCCGGAAGACGACCTTGCCCGGAGTTATTGCAACGTCCCGTCCCGGCCTGAATCGGTCCATGCCGGCCGCTTCGCGTCCTGCGACGAGACGCCGCCAGTCATCCTTCCAGTTCTCGTAGCCTCTCAGCAGATTCTGACCGCGCTCGCGGACCGTCGCATCCAGGACCTCGGGATTGGTCACAAGCGAATTGGAAGGCGACATGACGTCGAGAAACTGCCGGACAACAAAGTTCATGATGTCCTTCCGTCGCTCGGAAAGGGCGGGGACTCCCGTCGTCGCGTTGGCCCACCACTGCTGCGCCAGAAGGAAGGACTGACTCATCAGGTTGAATGGCGGTTTGCGCCAACCCGCGTAGTCGAATCGGTGGTCCTGAGGCAACGGCTCGATCGCCGGGGGCGCTTCCCTGTCAATCAGTGACTGGATCGAGAGGGCCGACAGCTGAAAACACTTCCGAATGGCCTTTTCCGTCAGGCGGGCGTGGGTGCCGGGCGACCAGCTCAGCTTGACCCACCAGTCGAGAGCGACCAGCGCGAAGACGCGGGGATCCAGCCCCATGGAATAACCGGCCATCCAGGCGTTGAACATGCGATCGAGGGTGCGGGCGACTTCAGGGCTGAAAGTCGACGGCGGCAGGAAAGTGCCCGACGAAACATCGCTCGCAACACCCGCTTTCGGAACGTCTCTCCTGACCCTCCTGCGGTTGCGATCGACGCTTCTCACGGTAGCGGACCTCCGGCGGGTTGAGCCTTTGGGCCCCTTCTTCATGGATCGGGCAGGCATGGCAAACGACACTCCCGGCACTGTTGGGCTGGCGACAATCCGGGCGGAAAAATCCGGCCTCTATTCAAAGGGTAGTCGGGCAAAAGTCAGGTGCAACCGACTTTTGGCCGACAGCGGATCGGGCGCAGGAAACCGGACCCGAGCCCCTGCCGCCCGCGCTCGATGAAGCGGCTGAGCCGCTGAGCCTCGCCCCGGGTCAAACCGCGACAGGATTGGCAGTCAGTCCGCAGGCGCCGTCGACGATGCTGGCCGATTCGCGGGGCCCATACTTCCTGGTCGGATCGGGAGCGATGACCTTCGTTCCCGAATCTTCAAGTAAACTATCGATGATTTTTCCCGTCAGCCATTGAAAAAAACCGAGTCTGGCATGCCTTTAACGAACTTCGGGGCCGGAAAAGCAAAAGGCCTGGCCCTGCCTTTGTTACTGTTGGCGGTACTGGTGCCAAACACGGACACTCTGGCCCGCACCGTGGCCGATTCCGCCGGCCGCAAAGTGGAAGTCCCGGAGAACGTCGAGCGGGTGTACGCTGCCGGTCCGCCTGCATCAATCCTGCTCTACGTTCTGGCCCCCGAAAAACTCACGGGCTGGCCACGCCCCCCGCATGATTATGAACGCCCCTATATCGCAGAGCCCTACCGGGATCTGCCGACCACCGGGCGATTGACCGGACGCGGAGATACCGCCAATCTGGAGGTTGTCCTGAGGGACCGTCCCGACCTGATTGTGGATTTCGGCTCCGTCCGGGACACCTACGTTTCCCTGGCAGATCGCGTGCAGTCGCAGACCGGCATCCCCTACGTCCTCATCGACGGACGGTTCGACGCCACGCCCGCAGCACTGCGTCTGCTGGGGAGAATCCTGGGGGTCGAAGAGCGGGCCGAAATGCTGGCGAGATACGTCGAGGCATTATTTTCGGAACTGGAAGCCGGTCTCGTTGCCATCCCGAAGAAGGACCGACCGCGGGTATACCTTGCGCGCGGGCCCGCGGGTCTGGAGACCGGCCTGAAAGGTTCCATCAACACTGAAATTATCGAGCGGGCTGGTGGACGAAACGTGGCGGATCCGGGGGATTCATCCATAAGGCGAGGCATCGTCGACGTTTCCATCGAGCAGGTGATCGTCGCGAATCCGGACACCATCATTACCTGGGATCCGAATTTCTATCGTTCTGTATGGCGCAACCCGCTCTGGGCCGGCATCCCCGCCGTAGCCAACCAGAGAGTCTGGCTGAGTCCGACTGCGCCTTTCGGCTGGATTGACCGCCCCCCCTCCCTCAATCGTGTCATCGGCCTGCGGTGGCTCTCGGGACTGTTCTTCCCCGACGTGTTCGACTTCGATCTGGCCGAGGAGACCCGCGCCTTTTACAAGCTCTTCTACCACGTGGACCTCAGCGAAGAGGAACTCGACCGGCTGCTGGAATGGGCGAGCGGACAACCCGCCATCTGAGTCCGGGACTGGCCCTGGTCTCGCTCGCGCTGGCGGTGGCCGTCATCACCGTCATCGCGGCTGTCATCGGACCGTACCCCCTGACCATCAACGATATCGGCGCGGCCCTGCTGCGGCGGATCTCGGGCCTTGCTGATCCGGCCTATGAGCAGATCGACACGGTACTGTTCTCAGTCCGGCTGCCAAGAGTCGGCGCGGCGCTGCTCGTGGGCGCCGCGCTGTCGGCGGCCGGCGCCGTGTACCAGGGATTGTTCCGCAATCCTCTGGTCTCGCCGGACATCCTCGGCGTTTCGACCGGTGCCGGGCTCGGCGCTGCAGCCGGCATATTCCTGTCGCTGCCCGTCATCGCCATCCAGGGCCTGGCCTTCGCGGCAGGCCTGGCGACGGTGGCATTGGTCTATGCCGTGGCCACAGCCGTTCGGGGGCATGAACCCACGCTCGTGCTGGTGCTTGCAGGGGTGGTCATCGGCGCATTGGCCGGCGCATGCATTTCCCTGCTCAAAATCCTCGCCGATCCCTATGACCAGCTACCGGCCATCACCTTCTGGCTGCTCGGCAGCCTGGCGAGCACCCAGCCATCTGACGTGGCGGCCGCGGCCCCCGCCGTGCTGCTGAGCCTCGTCCCGATGGTGCTCCTGCGCTGGCGCATGAACATTCTGTCCCTGGGTGACGAGGAAGCGGCCGCCCTGGGCGTGGACCCGAAGCGTCTGCGCGCCCTGTTCATTGCCGCGGCCACCCTGATGACCGCCAGCGTGGTCGCCATTTCCGGCGTCATCGGCTGGGTGGGCCTGGTGATGCCGCACATCGCGAGACTCGTGGTGGGTCCGAATTTCAACCGCTTGCTGCCCGCAGCGATGCTCATGGGCGCGGGATATCTTCTCCTGGTGGACACGCTGGCCCGGACGATGGCCGCGACCGAGACGCCGCTGGGGATCCTCACCGCCTTCGTCGGCGCGCCCGTCTTCATATGGCTCCTGGCCACCGGCCGTCGGGGGTGGTAATGGAACTCCGATCAGAGAAGCTCGCTTTCGGGTACCGGCGCCAGGCGGTGGGTCGGGACGTGGATGTCAGGGTGCGTCCTCGGGAGGTGCTGTGCCTCCTGGGCCCGAACGGTTCGGGCAAAACGACCCTTTTCAAGACCCTGCTGGGCCTGCTCCCCGCCCAGGGCGGACGAATCTTCCTCGACGGCGAGGACATGTCAGCCCTGTCGAGAGGCGAAATCGCCCGCAAGATCGCCTACGTCCCGCAGGCCCATGATGCGGTGTTCCCATACTCCGTCAGCGACATGGTTCTGATGGGCCGAACCGTTCACAGGGGACTGTTCTCGGCACCCGGGCGGGAGGATCGCATAAAGGTGGAAGCGGCGCTGTCCGAACTGGGGATCGCCGGGCTCAGCGACCGGGATTACACCCGCATCAGCGGAGGGCAGCGACAGCTCGCTCTGATCGCCCGGGCGCTCGCCCAGCAGACGGAGTTAATGGTGATGGACGAGCCCACGGCCAGCCTCGACTTCGGCAACCAGGTCCTGGTGCTCGAGCAGCTGAAGCGACTGGCCGCCACCGGGCTCGGAATCGTGTTCTCGACTCACAACCCGGATCATGCATTCGCCTGCGCGACACATGTGCTTGTCCTCGACGACGGCCTGACACGCGCCGCCGGCGAACCCGTCGAGGTCCTAACAGAGGATCTGCTCAGCTCTGTCTACGGGGTCGAAGTCAGACTGGAGACTCTGCAGAACGGCCACCGGGTATGCGTGCCTCCGGCTCTCCTCGGCTGAGACTTCAGAACCTGTACGTGGTCGCAAACTGAATCTGTGAGGCGTCGCCCTCGTCTCCGTTCTTGTTGGTGCGCTGTCCCCATATGAACTCCGCCGCCACGTCGACCCGGGGCGTCGGCGACCAGAAAAGGTTGCCGCTCGCGCGAATCGTCCGCTTGTAGGCGTCGAAGGGCTGGAAGTCCTCGTTGTCCAGCTGAACGCCGCTGACAATGAAATTGGACCGCAGGGTATCGCTCCACCAGTGCTGGTATGCGGCGAAACCGGCGACGATGGGCAGAGTCTTGATCTTGGAGCCGTCCGGCGTAAAAACACCGTCCTGCCCGCCCACGCTGCTGGGATCGTTGACGTAATGGCCGATGCCCTCACCCATGATTGCCTGGAACTTGATGTTGTCGCGCTCGCCGAACCAGGGCGCCTTGAACGCGCCGCTGGCGCTGAAGCCCAGCCCGAGCTCGTTTTTTGTCGGGAGATCCGGATCCTGGGAGTATTGCGCCCGGACCTGGTGAGCCACGAACGCCGTCTTCAAATGCCACCGACCAAACCAGGTACGGCGGATGCTGGCAATGAGATCTGGCCATTCCGATACGCCATCGGCGATATTCTCCTCTCCGAACGAGGGGTTGTACGCAGGATCATCCGGGTCCGGGCTGCCGGTCAGGTCGATCTCCGAAACCTCGGACTGGGGGTCCTCCAGCGCGATCTGGAGGTCCCAGTCACGGCCGATCCTGGGAAAGAACCGGATCTGGGTCTGCCGGAGGATTGTCCGGCCGTTGATACCTTCGAAGTCGACCTCCTCCGGGCCGGCCAGCGGATCGAAGAAAGTGGACCAGGTTTTCCCCGTCAGCAGGCTCCGGTACTGGCCGTAGGCATGCCGCAGGCGGAACGTATCGCCGGAGGCGGCAAAGTCCGCCTCGATGAAACCCCGCAGTTCACCCACGCCTGTCTTGTCACGCATCTCCAGGTTCAGGCGCGACTGGTTGGCGGTCAGGCTGGTCTCCTCCTCAACTCCGGGCTCGGCACCGGCAACCGGAATCGTCCCGACGATGAACCGGTCCGTGGTGGCGAGGGGATCGAAACTCTTGACGAGTGTTCCCTTTACGAAGCCGCCAATCTTCATGGCCGCGCTGGTGCCAGGGATACGGATTGAACCCGGAAAGCTCTCCTCGCCCAGGGCAGCGACAGGATCCTCCGGGATAGCGGAAAGTTGTTCCTGGAGGCCGGCCAGTTCCTCCCGCAGTTTCACTTCCTCAGGCGTCAACTCGGGCAGCTTCTCCTGCTCCATAGCCAGTTGATCGAGACGCGTCTGCATGCTCTGCAGCAGGGTCGTCTGCGAAGCGAGTTCCTCCTGCTGGCTTTCGATCCGCGCCTGTTGGCTCTGAATCTGGCGTCGCTGCTCCTCCAAAAGAGCGCGCAGCTCGTTCAGGGCGGCACCGGTGTCCGCAGACCCGGCGTCCCCCGGTGTTGCTCCCGGATCGGCAGCTTCCTGCCCGGAAGGTTCTGGCCTCTCGAAAATGTCCTGACAGTCGGCGGACTCGGGAACTGATATGGCCAGCAACGCGATCGCGAGAACCATTACAGCGGTAGATGGCGTGGATAAAAACATCGTATCCGTCTCTCTGTGGCTGGTGAGTGAAGAGTCGATCGTTCGGTGCCTAGAAGAATACGTGAACCTGTCCGCTCCCCTGTTGATCTAGATTCATTACAGAAAATGATCAGGCCAACCACCGGCTCCGACATCAACTCCATCGAAGTCCGGCCCTGGCCACGCCGGATCAGTCAGCACGGAGATTCCGTAACGAAAAAACCAAGGCACAGGATTAGCGCCTCGGGCTTGGTGATTAATGCCGCCGAAATGCGTTTCTGATATGGCCGGATAACGCGACGGAGCGCGGAGGTCGGTCCGTCGGCACGGTGACCGGGCTGCCGATGTCGCTTTTGCCAGCCGTCACCGGGAAACCGATAGCTTTCACAAGATTGACCGCCACCGATCCTTGACCGGTGATGGCAGACCCAGCTGCGCTACCCGCGACAGGAGCGCTCTCAAGACCGTGTTGAGACCCGCTGGACCATCTTAATGCTGCAATGGGGAAATATTGACGGCCTGT
>JASFOT010000142.1:0-6283 GCA_050116375.1 Gammaproteobacteria bacterium
GGCGATCGGGCGAGATATCATCCGGTCGCGAAATCAATGCGGCGGAACCACGTGACCGTCGCCAGTCCCAGAAACCACCAGAGTTTGCGAGGCCCGTTGTGAGTAAGTTCGATCAGCAGATGGAGAAAATCAGAACCGCGCGCGGCTTTATCGCCGCCCTCGACCAGAGCGGGGGCAGCACGCCCAAGGCGCTGCGTCTCTACGGAATCGATGAGGATGCCTGGTCCGACGACGAAGGCATGTTCAGGATCGTGCACGAGATGCGCACACGTATCATGACGAGCCCGGCGTTTAACGGCGATCGCATTCTCGGTGCGATCCTGTTCGAGAATACCGTGGACAGGGAAGTGGAGGGCAGACCCACCTCCGAGTACCTGTGGGAGGTCAAGAACGTCGTGCCGTTCCTGAAGGTGGACAAGGGACTGGACGAGGAGAAGAACGGTGCCCAGGTGATGAAGCCGATTCCGGCCCTCGATGACCTGCTGGCGAAGGCGCGGGCCAACAACATTTTCGGCACCAAGATGCGTTCCGTGATCAAGCAGGCCAATGCCGAAGGCGTCGACGCCGTGGTCGGCCAGCAGTTCGAGATCGGCAAAAAGATCGTGGCCGCGGGCCTCGTCCCGATCATCGAGCCCGAGATCGACATCCATTGTCCGCAGAAGGCCGAGGCCGAGGATATGCTCCACGCGGCCATCCTGAAGGAACTCAACGGTCTCGACTCCGACGCGGTCGTGATGCTCAAGCTCACGCTGCCGGAGAAGGACAACCTTTATGCCGACTGCATTGCTCATCCCAACGTGGCCAGGGTCGTGGCGCTCTCCGGCGGCTATACCCGCGAGGAAGCCAATGCCAGGCTGAAGCGGCAGAACGGGATGGTGGCGAGCTTCTCTCGCGCCCTGGTAGAAGGCCTGACCGCACAGTTATCCGACGAGGACTTCAACGCCAGGCTCGACGCGTCAATCGAGAGCATCTGCGAGGCGTCGAATACCTGACAACGGTCCACCGCCAGACCTCGTAAACGCCCGCGCCGCTCGTGGTTGACGCGAGCGGCGCTATTCACCGGCGAGGACGATCACCCCTCAATCGTTTCGGCCCATGTCGGGCCCGGGAGCATTTCATGAAAATCCTGGTATTGCCGGTCGTCCTCGGCCTGGCCGCAGGACTGTCCGCCGCCGAGCCCGTGACCGGCCCGATCATCGACGACTATGGCCCCGTTTATTACGTCCCTGAGCAACCCATGGAGCTCCCGCCGGGAGTCAATCTCAAGGCCGTATTCGACGTGGCGGGCGCCCCGGAAGGGTCAGAAACGCCCAACTATCGCCTGGAGGCTGTCGCCCGTTACCTCAATATGCATGCCCGGGCCGGGGTGCCAACGGACCGGGTGGAAACGGCCGTGGTGCTGCACGGCCGGGCGGCTCGATCGGCCCTTCGAGCGGATATTTTCGAGGAGCGCTACGGACACGCCCACCCGGACGCGGTGCTGATCCGGGAACTGACGGCTGCCGGAGTCCGCATCATCGTATGCGGCCAGAGCGCCACCGCCTTTGGTTTCCGCCCCGGGGAGCTGGCGGACGGGGTGGAGATGTCCCTGTCGGCCATGACCGCGCTGGTGCGACTGCAGCAGAACGGGTTCGCGCTGATCCCATGGGGAATGAACTGACGATCCCTTCCCGGAGCCTCGGACCTCTAAAAAGAGGTTTTTCCGGTTCCGGGATATAATCCCGCGCCTGTTCCCCAGCTGCGCTGGGTGGTCACCGCGGCCGCGGTGCCAGGGAAGGACGGTCAGGGACGAAAGCCTCCGGAGGAGCGATCAACAGCAAGAGAAGGTAAGACACATGGCAGGCAAGTTCGAGACGTACACTGGCAGCAACGGTCAGCATTATTTCAGGCTCAAGGCGGGGAACGGCGAGGTCATTCTCACCAGCCAGGGATACAAGGCAAAGAACGATTGCGCCAGCGGAATCGAGTCGGTTCGAAAGAATTCCCAGCGCGACGGCGCCTTTGAAACCAAGTCGGCATCGGACGGACGGCACTATTTCGTGCTCAAGGCCACCAACGGCCAGGTCGTGGGCCAGAGCCAGATGTACAAAACAGAATCCGGGTGCGCGAACGGCATCGCTTCTGTCACGAAGAATGCTCCGGATGCGGCCGTTGTCGAGGCCTGATCTGGCCTTTTGGGGGAAGAAATTCCGCGAAACTTGATCCAGGTCAATGCAACTGTTTCGGGAATCTCTAAATTAGTCCCTGGGGATAGTCCTAAGCTCTTTCTCCGATTATCTCCACTGACCTTCCCTCGCTAAGGGGACCCTGCCCGGGGTCCCCTTAGGTCGTTTCAGGGCCATCGTTTTTCCGTGTTCCCGCGGCCGGCTCATGCCTGCACCGGCTCGGGCAGCACGGGGATGGGCCTGCCGGCCTCGTCCACCGCCACCATCGTGACTTCGGCAGTGGTGACCTCGGTTTCGTGGGGACTGCGGCGGGCCCTGGCCATCACCTTCACCCGGACCCGGATCGAGGTCCTGCCGATGTGCAGCGTCTCTGTCCAGAGGGTCACGATATCGCCCATGCGAACCGGCTGGTGGAAAGCGATCTGGTCCATGGCCACCGTCAGGTAGCGATGCGGCGCCTGGCGCTCGGCCTCGTTGGCGGCCGCCAGGTCGATCAGGGACAGGATCACCCCGCCGAAGATCGAGCCGTAGGCGTTGGTGTCCTTCGGCATCATATTGATGCGGATCGCGGGCAGATCACTGGGTGGCTTGATGCTCATGGACCGTTCTCCGTCTTCTTTTCAGCTTGCATAAAAAGGCACGCCTGCTCGCCGGGGCCGTGGACACCGTGAATCATGATTCCTTCCACATCGGCGGTCTGGGAATGACCCGAAACCAGGATGACGGCCGGATCGTCGCCCAGGTCCGTGAGTGCATCCGCCAGAGTCGCATAGAGATTGCCCGGATCCAGGCAGGCCACGTGTATCCAGGGCGCCACCGCGCCAAGTCGGTCCGAGGTGTCGCGATCCTTCAGTACGAGACTGCCGGTTTCCACAATGCCGGCGGAAGCCCGGGTGATACCGAACTGGTAGTCATCGGGCCGCTGCCGGTCGAAGTTGGTTGACAGCCGGATGGAGGGCGGTATCGCGGGGCGGAGGATCGCGGCAAGAGAGGGATCGCAGTAGCCGGACAGGGCGTTGCGTTCCCCAAGCCAGTCGCCGAGGGACGCAATGTCTTCGAAGAGCCGGGTATTGGTTTCTGCCAGCCGCTGGCGAAACACGCTCAGTCCGCCCTCCCGACGGTCCGCCGGCGTTGCCACATCGGCAGGGAAGTCCGGATAAGGCGTCCGGGCAGGCAGCCTGTCCAGGGACGCCTTCAGCCGCGAGAACACCTTTTCCCGGTCGTTAGTCATCCGCCCGGCCTTTTTCAGATCGCCGGAGCCAGCGGCGGAAGCGTCCCCCCCGCCATCGGGGCAGTGTTCGATGGTCCAGCCAGGCCCGACCGGCTGCAATGGGCAGCCTGGCCAGGGGCAGCCGTTCCATGAGATGGCCGAGACTCATGACGAGGCGCCAGAGCCGCGGGTGCCGGGCTACCAGGGAGTACACGCTCATGGGCGGGACCCCCTGGTTCGCGTGTTTCACCTTTTCCCTGACCGACCGTTCCCGAAGCCGGGCGATCAGATCCGGAATCGGAATATCCACCGGGCAGACGTCGTGGCAGGCCCCGCAGAGCGTCGATGCGCGGGCCAGATCCGCCAGTTTACCGAAGCCTTCGTCGGCGAGAAGAGGGCCCAGCACGGCGCCCATGGGGCCCGGGTAGACGCCCCGATAGGCGTGGCCTGAACTCTCGCGGTAGACGGGGCAGGAATTCATGCAGGCGCCGCAGCGGATGCAGCGCAGAATGGGCGCCATGTCGCTGCCCACGATGTCCGATCGGTTGGCATCCATGAAAATGACGTGCATCTCGCGGGGGCCCGACGGCTGTGCCGGGTGCCGGGGCCCGCCGATCAGTTCCACGTAGGAGGTGATGCGCTGACCGGTGGCCGAGCGGATGAGGAGGCTCAGCAGCAATGCCAGATCCCTGTCCCTCGGTATGACCTTTTCGATGCCGGCCAGCACGATGTGGACGTCGGCGCCGGCCTGGCCGAAACGGGCGTTGCCCTCGTTTGTGACCACCACCACCCGACCGGATTCCGCCGAGACGAAGTTGGCGCCCGTGATGGTGACCCCTGCCGCCAGGAACTTGTCGCGCATGAACGACCGGGCGCGGCGCGTGATCGTTTCCGGATCGTCGTTATAGTCCCCCAGGCCGCTGCGCTCGAAGGACCTGGCCACGTCGTGCCGTGTCTTGTGGATGATCGGCTTGACGATATGGCTTGGATGATCGTCGTCCAGCTGAACGACGAACTCACCCAGATCCGTCTCGAGAGGCTCGAAACCGCGGGAGGCGAGTTCCCGGGACAGGTCGAGCTCCTCACTGGCCATGCTTTTCGATTTTGTCACCACCCGGGTGCCGCTGGCGCGGACGATATCCAGCACGATTTCCAGGGCCCTGGCGGTGGTCGCCGCGAAATGGACCTGGGCGCCGTTTTCCTCCAGCCGGCGCTCGGCGCCAGCGAGATGCTCGTCCAGATGATCCAGCGAGTGTTGTCGCAGCTGACCGGCCAGCCTCCGCAGCGCATCGGGATCCTCGTAGTCCTGGGTGAGCGTGGCCAGGCGTTTTTCCACGCCGCTGCGGGCACCGATATCGATCGCCTGGAGTACGGTCGCGTCCAGTTCTGACGCGAAAATATCCAGTGCCTGCCGGCTCATGAGCCGGTGACCATGGAGTCGCGAAGAACCTGTGAAAGATGCCGCACGGGATAGGCACACCCCTCGCGCTCCGCGATACCGCGCTGGTGCATCAGGCAACTCATATCCGCCGATACCACCAGGTCAGGCGTCGCGGAAAGCACATTTGCGACCTTCCGACGGCCCATGCGGCTGGAGATGTGCGGGTGTGATACGGAAAAGACCCCTCCAAAACCGCAGCAGACATCCTCGTCCGGAAACTCGACGCGTTCGAGGCCGTCGATGCCGTCCAGCAGCGTGCGCATTGCCGGTCCGGTGGGGGTTCCCCGGGTGTGGCACGCATCATGGACGGCGATCCGTGCATCGAGCCGGCCCCGCCAGCTCCTGATACCCAGGCCATTGACCAGGAAGTCCGCCAGTTCCCATGTGCGATTGGCCAGCCGCTGGACACGCGGCAGATCGGGATCGCCCTCGAACGCGATCGGCGCTTCGTGGAACATGGCAGCGGCGCAGGACCCGGACGGAACGACGATGGGCGCCGGGTCGGCAAAAACGGCTGTGACGTGCCGCACGACATGCCGAAAGGTCTCCCAGTCTCCGCTGGTGTAGGCGGCCTGACCGCAGCAGGTTTGTTCGGGGGGGCAGACAACACGGCATCCGGCTTCCTCGAGGCACTCCACGGACGCGCGGGCGGCATCGTCGAAAAACGCGTCGCACAGACAGGTCATCATCAGCTGCACGCGGTCTGTTTGAATCGGGTCGCGTTTCGGAACCACCTTGATCCCCGGGACAGTCGTCTCTGCGGTCATCATATCGCCGCCGGCTCTCGGCCTCTATTCCGCGATGCCGTCAGATGCCGGCGGCGGCCTGCCAGAGGTTCCGGTGCCTGGTCCAGCTCGTTTCGGCATCGATCCGGAACTCCACCAGCTGCAGTCCCTGCCCGGGATCCGGCAGGGATGCAATGTCCTCCAGGGGCTCGGACTCCCGAACGAGACGGTACGGAAGCGAGTAGAGGCCGGCGATTCGCTCGCAGGCAAGTCGGGTCGGAGTCCGCCAGAGACGTTCGAAACGCGGATGCTGTCCCGGCGGCAGTAATCCGAAGATGGCGCCGCCGCCATTCTCGATCACCACGAGTCTGGTATCGGTCCCGGCCGCGGCGAGCAGCCCGTTCATGTCGTGGTAAAGGGCCAGGTCACCGATCACGCCGAGAGTGGGGCCGCAGCTTCCCAGTCCCGCGACGGTGGATACACAGCCGTCGATTCCGCTGGCTCCGCGGTTCCCGAAAGCGGTCAGGCGCTCGCTCCGCCCGGTGGCAAACGCGTCGAAAGCCCGTATGGGCATCGAGCTGCCCACGAACAGCGACGTGTCGGCGGGCAACCGGGTCTCGATCGCGTCCACCAGATTCGCCTCCGGTGGGCGCAGATCCGGTTCGTCCAGAAGAGAGCGGGCGGCCTCGTCCAGTGCGCTCCAGTATTGGCACCAGGCTTCATCCCCCTGGGAGATATTGCG
>JASFOT010000143.1:0-6255 GCA_050116375.1 Gammaproteobacteria bacterium
AGCGCCGGGCTGAGAGACAGACAGGAAGGCTATTCATGGGTCCTCTCCAGGCTGACCCGCCCTTGGGCGTCGATAATCAGCTCGCCCGCGGCATCGGCGGCGAGAAAGGCCTCAATGGCGTGCGACGTGTCCCTGGGCAGAGTGACGCCCCATTGACCGCCCCCCGGTCCCGTGTAATTCGCCTGTAGAACACCGGGTACCGTTTCGGCGGCCATGGCATAGAACTGCGCAGGGGGTGGTGACTCCCGGAATTCGATACCGGCGGAAAGATCCAGGGCAAAAGTCCGCGACCCGGTCTGCACGTATACGCCAGCCTCGCCCCGGGCCACGAGTCTCAGAAGCGCCGCATCCGTCAGGAATCGCAGGGTCAGTCCAGGCACCTGGGCAGCGGTCGCCGCAGCGGGCGCAGTCGCGGCCTCGGAAACCATGCTCTCCGGTTCGGGAACGGGGGCAGGAATCTCGACCGTCTGCCGGACCGGTACCGGATCCGGCCTCTGCTGCGGCGTCGGGTCCGACGGAGAAAGACCGGAAGATGCCGACGCAGGCATCCGTCCGATCGCGGCGGCAACCGGTGACGCCGTGTCGCGGGAGTCATCCTCCGGGGGCACGGAGGCGCGGTACCCGTCCACCAGACTGGATACCGCCACAAGGCACAGCGCCAGAATTGCCACGAACCGCATGACATCCGCCTGCAGTTCGGCGTCGGTCACCGCAGGCGATGGGCTCTCTGCGCGGTGGCGGATCACCGGCGACCCTCCCCCAGGGTTTGACGACGAGCGCGCAGGTGGTACTCGATGCCGGACACGCTCGCCCGCAGCGCCGCCAGGTCGCGGCTGCTCTCGCGTTCGTAATATCGGGCCAGATCCGCCCCTACGGCAAGCGCTTTCCAAGCGCGCATGAGGTAACCGCCCACCCCGCCGAAAATGGTGGTGGACAAGGCCATCAGGATGCCGCCGTCGATCATTCTCTCCAGGACTTCCACGCCACCGGCCACGTCGCCCGTAAGCGACTCGACCAGGGCACCGCGCATCCCGATGGCGGTCCAGATCACGCCGACTCCGAAAAACAGGCTGGTCCAGACATCGCTGAGATGATCTGCCTGCCGGACTTCGTCGGCAGGCGCGCCTCTTCCCAGGGCCCTTCTCAGGCGCCGCAGGCTCAGTACGTACAAGAAGAGAACCAGGCCGAACACGGGGAGGGAGAATCCCAGGTTTCTCCAGACCCAGGTGACGAAACCGCCGACCTGGTCAGGAGCCTCGGGAACGGGGCCTGAATAGACGAGGGCAGACACAGCGGCGACGCTGACCAGGGCACCTGCGAGCATTCCGGCGAGAAATTCCCGGGCTGACTGGCTCACGGCGGCCACCGCTTACCTGCCCCCCGCCTCGCAGGCCCGGCAGGTCGCCTCGAGCACCAGTTCCGTCTCGCTGAGAAGACGGTCCGCCCGGTAGTAGCCCTCCCGATCCAGCGCAGCCTGCAGCATGCCCCGTTCCTTGTCAGCCAGCTCCTGCTCCATGTCCGTCATCACCTGCCGGCGGACCGGGCAGGTCTGGGCGCAGTTGTTGTAGTCGCCCCGTAACGAGACGAATTTCACGTTGAAGTAGCGGTTCCAGGTCTCCTGCGCCTGCCGTCGGCTCAGCAGACCGGTATCCGCCGCCCATACGAGAAAATCGCTGAAGGCCTGTTTGTTGTCGGGATCCGGGTCACCGGCCGCCACGTCCAGGAGCTGGTCCATGTAGCCGTCGAAATGCGCCACGCAGCCCTGCTGGAGCCGATCCTGCGCTGACTCTATGGCGGCATTCAGGGCGCGCGTGTCCGACATGCGGCAGTCAGGACTCGGCGCCGTCGCACAACCCGAGGCAGCCAGCATGACGACAAGCCCCCAGGCCAGTGCCAGTCGGCGGTAATTCTGATTCACGATCATGGCTGATTCCTCCTGTTTACCACTCGAGGGGGCTCTGGTAGCTGTCGTCGGCGGCTCCGGTTGGCGGGCCTGCCAGTTCGATCACCTGCCCCGCCTCCCCGAACAGAATGGTCTTGACCCCGTCCACTACCTGCTGCATCTCGGGGGTGATCACGCCGAAGGACTGGTTGAGTTCTTCCAGCAGGGTCGCCCGCCCGATTTCCTCCCGGGTCTGGGCGATCAGCGTGGAGGCCTCCTCCATGTCCAGGTAGATGTCGGCGGCCACGACGGCCAGCGAGTGCTCCGCGGTACGGCCGGACTGGGCCACGAGGGAGTAGTACTGACGGAACCTCTCCGACAGTCGCAGACCGGAGCGGCCGCGGAGCCGCGGCTGGGAGGTCTCTGCACCGGTCGGCTCGTTGCCGAGCAGCGTTTCCTGCAGAGTCCATGGCGTCATCTTCAGCCCGAGTTCGGCCCGGAGCCGTTTCTCCAGGCTGTCCCGCGTGCTGTTCACCGCCCGCTCCATATCCGGCAGCCGGGTGGCCATGACGTCCAGCATCTCCATATAGCTCGTCCCTAGCTGCCGCGAGATGCGGCCGCACCCCGGATCCCCCTCGGCACCGTCACACTTGCTCTGGACATACAGCTGCTGCTGCCGGTCCAGGCGGGCGATGACGTCCTGCAGCCCGGTTTCCATCTGTTCGGCCGCCTGCCCGGTCTCCTTGATGTCCTCGAGAACGGTGGTGGGAAAGAGCTGGAGGGTCGGTCCCCGCGCGGCCCCGAGCAGTAACGGGACGGCGATCAGCAGGGCCGCGGCGGCGCCGCGAACTGACGATGCCCCGTGGTTTCCGTCTGTTCCTTTCATCTGCGACTCCCTGGACCCTGGTGGCCCTTCTTCGACTGGTGCAGGGAAAAGCTACTCCCCTGAAGCTGAACGGATGCTGAACGGAGCGTGGTTACCCGGAGTCAGGTTCCGGGACGCGTTCAGCTTGCGTTCAGCCCCGATTCGTAATCTGGCAGTCACGAGATCGGAAGTGCCGTCTCGAAAGGCAACAGAAAAGGAGCAGAAAGATGATCCGCAAAGCTCTCGTGCTTACCACCGCCATGGCGGCAGCCTGCCTGCCGACGTTGGCCTCCGCCGACCACGACGGTTATCAGTACGCGAAAGTCGTGG
The DNA here is from genome assembly GCA_050116375.1 of Gammaproteobacteria bacterium. Lineage (GTDB taxonomy): Bacteria > Pseudomonadota > Gammaproteobacteria > Steroidobacterales > XN24 > JAHEFR01. The sequence goes on from JASFOT010000143.1 coordinate 3,078, forward strand.
ACGTCGAGCCTGTCTACAGGTACGTACAGGTGCAGATCCCGGAGCGGGAATGCTGGACCGAAATCCATTACGAGTCGGTACCACGCCGCCATACCCGAAGGAGCGGTTCCGCCGTACCCACTATCGCCGGCGGCGTTATTGGCGGAGTGATCGGACGGCAGTTCGGCAGCGGCGATGGTCGCGACGCCATGACGGTTCTCGGCACCCTGGTAGGCGCCGCCGTCGGTCACCAGGCCAGTCATAGTCGCCGCAGCGAATACGATTACGGTTACCGGGATGTTCGCGAACGGCCGGTAGAGCGCTGCGCCACGAATTACGTGACCGAGGAGCGCCGGGATCTTGACGGCTATCGTGTCACCTACCGGTATGCGGGCCGTATCTATACGACGCGTACCGCGGAACATCCGGGCAAACGAATCAGGGTCCGGGTACAGGTGACCCCGGCCAGCGCCTGATCCCCGCCTGCCGTCGGCGCGCTGCCCGAAGCCAGGTCGAAATTGCGTTACCTGAACGCATGGCTGACAATGCCGTTCATGTTTCGACCCATGCTGACGGCAGCCGCGCTGGCGGCTTTTCTCGCCGTTGCGCCCGGCGCGAAGGCCACAGCGCCGTCTCATCCCTTCCAGACTTCGGGGTGGCTGCGAACATCCTCGGAGGGCGTTTCCCTGGACGAAGCAATCCGTCGGGTGAGGGAGATGTACGGCGATGTCACGATTCTCAAGGCGGAAACCCGGGGCTCCGGAGATCGCCGGGTGCACCGTATCAAGATCCTAACGGCCTCGGGGCGCGTCAAGACCGTCAGCGTCGATGCGCAGTCGGGCTCTATCCGATGAAATCATGCGGGCTCTTGTCGTAGAGGACGAGGAGGCGCTGCGCCGGAACGTGGCGGCCCATTTGCGCGAGGCCGGATTCACGGTGGACGAAGCGGCCGACGGCGAGGAGGGCCTGTACTACGCCCGGGAATACAGTCCGGACGTAGCCGTTGTGGATCTGGGTCTGCCACGGCTGCCCGGCCTGGAACTCATCCGCAAGCTTCGCGAAGAGGGCAGGGACTTCCCGATCCTGATACTGACGGCGCGCGGTCGCTGGCAGGAAAAGGTGGACGGTCTCGGGGCCGGGGCCGACGATTACGTGGTGAAACCCTTCCACATGGAAGAATTGCTGGCGCGGCTGAAAGCCCTCATGCGCCGGGCCGGCGGCTGGTCGAGCCCGACGATCGCCACCGGGCCGGTGTCGGTGGACACGCGATCGCAGACGGTAAGCGTGCACGAAAACCCCGTTGACCTAACGGCCTTCGAGTATCGCCTTCTGGAGTGCCTGCTGATGCGGCCCGGCCAGGTGCTGTCGAAATCCGAACTGACCGAGAGGCTGTACGATCAGGATTTCGACAGGGATTCGAACGTCATCGAGGTTTTCGTGGGCCGGCTGCGTAAAAAGCTGGATCCTGACGGGGAACTGAACCCTATCGAGACCCTGCGGGGTCGGGGGTATCGCTGGAGCCTGGACAGGAACGGCGGATGACAGACCGACGCGCTCTGAGCACCCGCGTCCTCACCGCGGCCACGTTTTTGATGATCCTGTTTTTCGCGACCGCTTTCGTGGCGCTGGACCTTGCCTTCCGCCGCGCCGCGGAAAGCTCCCTGGAAGAGCTCCTGCAGTCTCAGGTGATGGGGCTTCTGGCGGCGGCTGATCCCGCCGACGACCATATGCTGCGGCTACCGGAAACGCTACCGGAAGCGCGGTTCTCCAGACCGGGTTCCGGGCTTTACGGCCAGGTAATCGACGACCAGGGCGAGACGATCTGGACTTCCGCATCTGCCCTGGGACTGCGGTTGCCGACGAGGATCCCCCAGGACACGGGTCGCATACGCTTCGATCGGGCAGGCATGGACGACGGCACGGAGCTCCTCAGTGCAGCGCTGGCAATCGAATGGGAGTTCGATGACGGCCGGACATCACGGTTCGTCTTCGCGGTCAGCAGCAGCCTGCGGGGCCTGCATGCGCAGGTCGCCCGGTACCGCACGTGGCTGGGTGGGGGATTCGCTGCGCTGCTAATGATCCTTCTCGGTATCCAGCTCGTCCTGCTGCGATACCTGATGCGGCCCCTGGGACGAGCGGCATCGGAAGTGCGGGAGATACAGGACGGGCGACTGCGAAAACTGAGCGATGGCTATCCGGCTGAGATACAGGCCCTGTCCAGCAGTATCAACCGGCTGATCGACAGCGAAAGATCCCGCACCCGGCGGTATCGAGAATCCCTGGACAATCTTGCCCACAGCCTGAAGACGCCGCTGGCTGTCATTCGATCACATCTTGAATCGGGGCCAACCGAACCGGCGGTCCTGGACGAGCAGGTCCGCCGAATCCAGGACATCGTGGATTATCAGCTTCGACGTGCCGCCACTGCGGGGCCCTCGCTGGCAGGCGAAAGACATCCCGTGTCTCCCGCGGTCCAGCAGGTCCTCGACGCCCTGGCCAGGGCGCACCATGACCGGGAAGTGATCGTCTCCACGGAGCTGGAAGCCGGCGCCGAATTTCCCGGCGGACGGGACGATCTGCTGGAGATCCTGGGCAACCTGCTGGATAACGCTTTCAAGTTTTGCCGCTCCCGCGTGGCCGTAAAGATCGCGACGACGGGAGACGCCGACAGAGACCGGGGAGAACTCAGGATTATCGTCGGGGACGACGGACCCGGCCTGGCGGAAACGGAGCGGGTGAGACTGCTGGACCGGGGCGTTCGCGGCCCCGTCGAGGGAGCAGGCCAGGGTATCGGCCTCGCCGTGGTCACGGACATCGCGGAGTCCCTCGGCGGATCCGTTTCTCTCGGTGATTCGTCTCTCGGGGGCGCGGAGATCAGCGTCCGGATCCCGTTGACGAACCCGCCAGGAAAACCGGATTAACAACAAAGCTCATTCTGCCGGTCGACGATTTCGGGGAGTCATTGCCCGACAGGACCTTTCCAGGCGGAAGGAAATGCGTTCCTGACGCCTTCGATCCAGCACGACCGGCCCCTGGATCAGCTTGGCTGCCTCTTTGGGATTCACCACGGCAACCTGGCCCGAACCGCGGCGGTCGACGAACCAGCCGGGCAGCGCCAGAACCGGCTGCACGGCCACCTCCTCGCCCAGTGTCCGACTCAGCCATTCGCCCAGCCACCGGGCCTGGCGCCCGGCCTGGT
>JASFOT010000144.1:0-6235 GCA_050116375.1 Gammaproteobacteria bacterium
GCTCTACACACGCGCGCCGCTGACCATGCCCGTGCACATCGTCAACGGGAAGCGAGCGGGACCGACACTCTTTGTCTGCGCCGCAATTCACGGAGACGAACTGAACGGTGTCGAAATTATCCGCAGACTGCTGAAACTCAAAGGGCTGGGATCTCTGCGCGGATGTCTGCTGGCAGTGCCGATCGTCAACGTACACGGTTTCCTGGACCTTTCGCGTTACCTGCCCGACAGGCGGGACCTGAATCGGTCATTCCCCGGGAGCGGCAAGGGCTCGATCGCCGCCCGCCTGGCCCACCTGTTCTCCACCGAGATCGTCCAGCATGCCGATTGCGGTATCGACATTCATACCGGAGCGATTCATCGCAAGAATCTTCCGCAGATCAGGGCCAACCTGGAAGACGAGGAGACCCTGGCACTGGCCCGGGCCTTCGAAGTTCCGGTTCTTATCAACGCCAATATCCGGGACGGCTCGCTGCGGGAATACGCGGCGGAGCGCGGCATCCCCATGCTGCTCTACGAAGCGGGCGAAGCGCTGCGCTTCGACGAAGTGGGCATCCGCGCAGGCCTGAAGGGCGTGGTCAACGTCATGCGCGAACTGGGCATGCTCCCGGCCCGGCGCCGCAGCAAAAAACGAATCGAGCCCGTCGTGGCCAGTGGATCGAACTGGATCCGGGCATCCGGGAGCGGTGTTTTGCGGGCTCACGTCAATCCGGGAGACCGGGTGCGACGTGACGCGGTACTCGGCGTCATAGGGGACGCCTTCGGGGAGACCGAGTTCCAGGTAAAAGCCCCGTTCTCCGGGCTCGTTATCGGACGATCAATGCTGCCGCTGGTGCACGAAGGCGACGCCCTGTTCAACATCGCCCGCTTCGAGGACGCGGGTGAGGCAGCAGAGACCGTAGAAGAATTTCACGCGGACATCGATCCTTCTCTGATGCCGGTCTCGAGTGGCGAACCACCGGTGGTCTGAGCCGTCTTCAGTCCCCGGGCAAGGCCCTGCAAGACGTCGCGCGATGGTATAAACTCCCGCCCAGCGCATCGTGCCGGCTAGGTGGCAGAGTGGTGATGCAGCGGCCTGCAAAGCCGCGTACACCGGTTCGATTCCGGTCCTAGCCTCCATCAGACCGTCCGCATACGCCCGTTTTCCTCCGGAACTCCCTGAAAATCCCGAGATTGGTCTGCAAATACAGTCTGGATTCGTGGGCTACCGTCTGTTGCCATGGCGGGATCGGCGCGGGAGAAGACCGAGGAGGCCCGAAAGAGTCTCGATCAGGGCATCGACCCTGGCGCCATGCGGCAGGCAGAGAAGATGGCCCATGCCGATACGTTGGAGGCCGTGGCCCGGGAGTTCTTCTCCAAACAGGCGAAGAAACTGGCGCCGCAGACCATCAAACGGGATCCAAAGCCGCTGGAGGAGCACACATTTGAGACTCTGGGGCGCGCGCCGGCGCGTCCACGATGTCGCACGGCGCCGGGCGCCGGGTCGATCCCGGGCCGGATCGCGCGGGGGGTCCTCCCGGTTATCCTCTTACATGGCCGCCTGGTACATCTCCCGGGCCGCCTCAGGCGTTAGCGGCACAGGATTTCCCGGCGCCGTGGGGTCAGCCACCGCCAGTTCGGTGTACTCGTCGATGCGGGCGGGATCGGCGCCAAGGGCCCGCAGGTTCGCCGGGATCCTGAGGTCGCGATTGAGCGCCACGACGAACTCGTGAAATCCGTCGAATCCGCCTTCGATGCCCAGGTAGGCTGCCAGGCGACCGATCCGGGCCTCGATGGCCGGACGATTGAATTGCAGCACCACGGGTGCCAGCACGGCATTGGTCGTGCCGTGGTGGGTATTGTGGATGGCGCCCACCGCATGGGCCAGTGAGTGAATGGCGCCGAGGCCCCGCTGAAAAGCGGTAGCGCCCATGGCTGCGGCGCTCATCATGTTTGCGCGCGCCTCCAGGTCCTTGCCATCGTGGAAGGCTCTCGGCAGGTATTCCTTCACCAGCCGCATGCCTTCCAGCGCGATGCCCTGGGCCATGGGGTGGTAGGCGGGCGTGGAGTAAGCTTCCAGGCAGTGAACGAAGGCGTCCATGCCGGTGCCGGCGGTCATGTCGGGTGGCAGGCCGACCGTCAAGACCGGGTCGCAGATGACGACGGCCGGCATCATTCGGGGATGGAAGATGATCTTCTTGGAGTGCGTCGCCGTCCGGGTGATGACAGCCGCCCGGCCGACCTCCGATCCCGTCCCGGCCGTCGTGGGAATTGCCACCACGGGAGCGATAGCGTCGGCATCCGCCCGGGTCCAGTTGTCGCCCACGTCCTCGAAGTCCCACACCGGCCGGGTCTGTCTGGCCGCGAACGCGACCAGTTTCGCCAGGTCGAGGCCGGAACCGCCGCCCACGGCAACGACGCCGTCGAAGTCGCCGTCCAGGAAGACCCGAACACCGGCGTCCAGGTTGTCGTCCCGGGGATTCGGATCCACGTCGCTGAAAACCGCCCGCCCGAGTCCCGCCCGTTCCATGAGACCCAGTATCCTGTCGGTGATTTCCAGCCGTGCAAGGCCCCGGTCGGTGACCAGGAGCGGGTTGCTGATTCCGGACTCCCTGCAGGCGTCGGCGAGCTCCTCGATCCGGTCGTTGCCGAATCGAATCTTCGTGGGGTAATTCCAGTTGCCGACCAGGTTCATGAGAGTGCCTTCCTGAAGTGGTAGGACTTGGGCCGAGTCAGGTTCTGATAGCCGATGACGGACAGTGATCCGCCGCGGCCGGTGTCCTTGCAGCCCGTCCAGCAGAGCGCCGGGTCGAGGTAGTCGGCCCGATTCATGAAAACCGTTCCGGTTTCGATGCGGGCGCCTATGGATGCGGCTCGTTTGGCGTCCGATGTCCACAGCGAGGCTGTCAGCCCGAACTCGCTGTCGTTCATCAGGTCGACGGCCTCGTCGTCGTTGTCGACCCTCATGACTCCGACAATGGGGCCGAAGGACTCGTCGCGCATCACCCGCATGCCGTGGTTGACGTTCGTCAGTATCTGCGGCGCCAGGTAGGTGCCGCCGTCGTCCTCCGGGAACAGACCGGGGTCCACCATGGGGACGGCGCCCGCGGCGATTGCCTCGTCCCGCTGGGCACGCACCTCGTCAGCGAAGCGCTTGTGCGCCATGGGACCCAGCGTGGTTTCCGGGTCCAGCGGATTGCCGAGCTTGTAGTCCGAAACGATCGCCACGGCCTTTTCGACGAAATCATCGAACAGACCGGAAGTGACATAAATCCGCTCGATGCCGCAGCAGCACTGGCCGGAGTTGTACATGGCCCCGTCCACCAGGGTCGCGACCGCCGCGTCCAGGTCGGCGTCCTCCATCACGTAACCAGGGTCCTTGCCCCCCAGCTCGAGTCCCAGGTTGGTGAAGGTGCCTGCCGCGGCCCGCTCCATCGCCTTGCCGCCGCCGACAGAGCCCGTAAAGTTCACGAAGCCGAAGCTCCTGGCTGCGATCAGGGCAGAGGTGGTGTCGTGATCGAGAAACACGTTCTGGAAAACGTCATTCGGAACGCCTGCCTGATGGAAGGCGTTCGCCATTCGTTCGCCAACCAACAGCGTCTGGGTCGCGTGTTTCAGCACAACGGCGTTGCCGGCGATGAGCGCGGGCACGATGGTGTTGATCGCTGTCAGGTACGGGTAATTCCAGGGCGCCACGACCAGCACGACGCCGTGTGGCTCCCTGAGGATTCGCCGCTCGAAAGCCGGGCTGTCCTCGAACACCAACGGCCCGAGGGCATCGTGGGCGATCTCGGCCATGTACAGCGTGCGTTCCTTGACGCCGCCGAATTCCCCTCCGTACCGGACGGGGCGGCCCATCATCCTCGCCAGCTCGGTCACCACCTCGTCGTTCATGGCGCCGAGGGTGGCGACGCCGGCCTTCACCAGCTCGATCCGCTCGGACAGCGGTCTGGCCGCCCAGTCCTTCTGGGCACCCCGGGCCCGGGCCACCGCATCGTGGGCCTGTTGCCGGTCAAGTACCGGCCGCTCTGCAAAGACCGAGTTGTCTATCGGAGAAATGCAACGAATCACACTGCTCATGGTTTATGCCCTTTCAAAGCCGCGCGCCACTTCCCAATCCGTGACGTGCCGATCGTATTCTTCCTGTTCCCACATCGCTGCGCGATGGTAATGGTCGATCACCTCGTCCCCGAACGCCGCTCGCAGCATCTTTGATCGCTTCATTGCGGTAGCCGCATCCCTGAGCGTCTCGGGGATGACTCTCACCCGCCGTGCCCCGTAGGCGTCACCCACGAACGGCGCCTCCAGTGCCAGTTCGCGCTCGATGCCGTCCATTCCCGCCGCGAGCAGGGCGGCCAGCGCAAGGTAAGGATTCAGGTCCGAACCGCCGACCCGGCATTCGATTCGGACCGATTTCGTCCCATCTGCGCAGATACGGTATCCGGCTGTCCGGTTGTCCAGGCTCCATACAGCCTTGGTCGGCGCGAAGGTGCCCGCCTTGAAGCGCTTGTACGAGTTCACGTAGGGGGCGAGGAAATAGGTGATCTCGCTGGCGTTGGCCAGCAATCCGGCCAGATAATGTTCCATGATCCGCGACATGCCGTACTGACCCTCGGGGTCGTAGAACAGCGGCGTCTTGCCGTCCGCACTCCACAAGGACTGGTGTATGTGAGAGGAGCTTCCAGCGGCATTATCGTCCCACTTGGCAAGAAAGGTGACGGCTCGTCCCTTGGACCAGGCGATTTCCTTGCAAGCGTTTTTGATGATGGCGTGGCTGTCAGCCATGGTCAGGGCATCCGCATACACAACGTTTATTTCTTCCTGTCCGGCTGACGCCTCGCCCTTGGAGTTCTCGACCGGGATGCCTGCGCCCTGCAGTCCGTTACGGATGGCGCGCATGACATCCTCTTCCTTCGTGGTCTGGAAGATGTGGTAGTCCTCGTTGTAGGGGCTGATCGTCTCCATGTTCCGGTAGCCGGCGGCATGAAGTGTTTCGAAGCTGTCCCTGAACAGGAAAAATTCAAGTTCCGTGGCCATCGCGGCCTTCATGCCGGCTTTCTCCAGCCGAGCGATCTGCTTCTTCAGGACAGCCCTCGGCGAATGCGGTACTTCCTCGTGGTGGTGATGGTCTAGGACGTCACACAGCACCAGCGCCGTCCCCTCGAGCCACGGGATACGTCGCAGCGTCGCCAGGTCAGGCTTCATGATGTAGTCGCCGTATCCCGCCGCCCAACTTGTCGCCTTGTACCCCTCGACCGTGTGCATTTCCATGTCGGTCGCCAGCAGATAGTTGCAGCTGTGCGTCTCCTTGGAGGCGCTGTCGAGGAAGTACTCGGCCTGAAACCGCTTGCCCATCAGTCGGCCCTGCATGTCCACCTGGACCGCCAGGACCGTATCGATCTCTCCGGCACCAACGGCCTTTCTGAGTTCGTCTAAAGTCAACATCCCAGCCATCGTACTGACCCTGTTGCCCGTGGGTTCCTGGAATTCAGCCCTCCTGGTACGGGCGTTCCGGGAGGAGCTGCGATGGAAAGGTCCGAGCCGCCGAACCCCCGAAAAACGGGGAACGGCGGCTCGTGCCTGTCAGTGTCGGCCATTCAGTCGTAACGGTATGGCCGGCCGGCCTTCGCCATATCGGCGTTATATTTCTTGAAAATATCGACGACTTTCTTGGCTCGCGGGCTTGTGGCGGCGATTTCATCCCAGAATTTCTGTGCCTCCGCTTCGACCGTCGCCCATTCCTTGTCGGGGATGGTTGTGAGCTTCAGCTTGTCGCCGTGCACGCGCAGATTCGCTTCACCGCCCCAGTACCAGTACTGGCGATAATAGTGTGAGCTGTCCATGCAAACCTTGAACAGCTCCTTGAGGTGATCGGGCAGCTCGTTCCAACGATCCGAGTTGGCGAAGTAGGAGCCGATCCAGGCGCCCGAGATGTTGTTGGTCAGGAAGTAGTTCGTCACGTCCGCCCAACCGACCGTGTAATCCTCGGTGATGCCGGACCAGGCGATCCCGTCGAGTTCACCGGTCTGGACCGCGACTTCCACGTCCTCCCAGGGCAGGGTCACCGGTACGACGCCGAATCGGGACAGGAATTTGCCCGCCGTCGGGAACGTGAAGACGCGTAGTCCCTTCAGGTCCTCCAGGCTGGTGATCGGATTGACGGTGTTGAAGTGGCAGGGATCCCACGCGCCGGCGCTCAGCCAGGTGACGCCCTCGACCTCGCTGTAGGCTTCCTGCCAGATTTCTTTCAGACCGT
>JASFOT010000145.1:0-6235 GCA_050116375.1 Gammaproteobacteria bacterium
GACGCCGCGACACCCGTTTTGATCATTCGCATGATTTTTCCTTCCCCATACCTTGTGTTGTGGTGGACTGCGCCCTGGGGCGCCCGACATGGTGTCCTTCACACCGTCGTCCTTGCGCAGGATCCGTGCCAACCGTAAAACTTGCGGTATTTCAGATGGTTAACCGGGACTGGGCTGGCGACGCTTTCGCCGATACGCACCAGACGCGTGCGACGACTGACCCATTGCGATGCAGCAGGGAAGAATATGGGAGCGATCCGCGGATGACCGGCTCAGGTCACAACGGGCAGGTGGACAGTTCCAGCAGCGAGGTCACTCGAGACGGGCTTCGGTGAATGCGGACGACGTCAATCCAGGCGCTTTCGGAAACGCAGAATGGCCAGCGTCAGGCTGACAACGAAGAAAACGATTAGCGCCCTGATCTCGGGCATCAGTTCTCCCAATTCGGCTCCGCGCAACACGATCCCTCGGATCAGACGCACGAAGTGTGTGAGTGGGAGGACTTCTGCAATCTGCTGCGCTACCACAGGCATGCCGTCGAAGGGGAACATGAAACCGGACAGCAGGATCGAGGGCAGAAAAACGAAGAGGGTGAGCTGCATGGCCTGGAACTGCGAGCGGGCAAGCGTCGAGATCAACAGTCCCAGGGTCAGGCTGGCGGCAATAAAGGTCAGCGCGGCGAGATAGACGTCGAGGAGTTGACCGCGCAACGGAACATCGAACAGCCAGTGCCCGACCAGCAGAACGATGGTGACCTGCACCAGGCCGATCAGTATGTAGGGGACCAGTTTGCCCACCATGAGCTCGGGGGTACGGACCGGCGTTGTGATCAACAGTTCCAGATTGCCTCGCTCCCGCTCCCGAACGATGGCCACGGCAGTGAACAACACCATAGTCATGGTCAGAATCACGCCTATCAGAGCCGGAACGATCTGCACAGCGGAGCGGCGTTCGGGGTTATAGAAATTCCGGAGCTCAAAGAGCGGATCTGCGCCTGCCCTGTCAACTACGTTCCGGGGTGCCGGCGTCTGCAGCAGCTGCCTGGCGATATTGAGAATGGTCGGATCGCTTCCGTCCACCAGAAGCTGCGCTGCCGGCCGTGAAGAGTCCAGCAGGCGACGCTCGAAGTCCACGGGAATGTGCACGCCGATGGTGATCTCTCCCCGTCGAAGCTCGTCCAGCAACTTTTCAGGCGTCGGCACCTGAACGACGAAACGGACCACCTGACCGGCCTGCATGTCACCGACCAGCTGGCGGGACAGGGCTGTTCCTGCCTCGTCCGCCACTCCGGCCCGGAGGTTGCGCACGTCCATGTTGATGGCATACCCGAACAGCAGAATCTGAAGCATGGGGATGCCTATCACCATGCCGAGCGTCAGGCGGTCGCGGGCCAGCTGCCTCATCTCCTTACCGGCGATCGCGCCGATCCGACGCAGTGCTTTCATGATCGGGATGGCTCCAGATGCATACGCGTAGCCGCCACGAACACGTCTTCGAGGCTGGCACCTGTGCGATTAATATCCGCGTCAAATCCTGCATTCGCCAGGCGTTCCCGAATCCGCGACTCCGGATGGGCAAGCGTCGGGTCGACAAGAAGATGCAGCCGGGACCCAAGCTGCGTCACGCTGCGAACCGCCTCCAGGTGCCTGAGCAGCTCGTGGGCTGCCCGCGGCCTGTCACAGCTCACTTCGATGACCGCTGCTCCGATATCGCGCATGAGAGCTTTGGGAGCGCCCTCGGTCGCAATCCTCCCCCGGTCCAGAATTGCCAGCTGGTGACACCGTTCCGCCTCGTCCATGTAGTGGGTCGACACCAGGATGGTGGTACCACTCTCCACCAGGTCGAACAGGCTCTCCCAAAACTCCCTGCGGCTCTGGGGATCCACGGCGCTTGTGGGCTCGTCGAGTAACAGAAGTTCTGGGCGATGCAGGGTGGCGGCGGCCAAGGCCAGTCGCTGCCGCTGGCCTCCGCTCATCGTTCCTGCCCGCTGTCGCCGCAGTTCCTCGAGACGGTATTCACGGCAGGCCATCTCCACCCGCTCCCGTTTCTCCCGTCGAGGCAGCCCATAAATCTCGGCGATAAATTCCAGGTTCTCGTCCACGGACAGATCGTCATAAAGAGAAAACCGCTGGGTCATGTAGCCGAGGATGCGGCGCACCGCTTCAGCGTCCCGGGTTGCATCATGGCCCATGACCTCCACATGGCCCTCCGATGGACGCAGCAGTCCGCAGAGCATCCGGAACGTGGTTGATTTTCCGGACCCGTTCGGCCCCAGGAAGCCGTAGATCCGGCCGCGGGGAATCTCGAGGTCCAGGTGGTCGACGGCAGTCACTTCGCCGAATCGGCGCGTCAGACCTCTGGCCGTGACGGCAACGTCCATTAGTTCACCGCGCGGGCATATCAGGTATGCCAGGGAAGGTCACTTCCACGGGCAGGCCCGTCGGAAGTGCTGCGGCCGTCTCCCCGATCAGGTCAATCTCGGCCACATAGGCGAGTCGACCCCGGTCGCGCTCTGTGAGCGCGAAGTATGGCGTAAATACGGCTTCCGACGAGACGGTCCGTACCCTGCCCTCGAAAGCATCAGAAATTCCGTCCACCCTCACCAGGGCGGACAATCCGGCGCTTACGAAAACCCTCATCGTCTCGGGGACATATACCCTTGCAAAGGGCGCGGTGTCAGCCAGCAGAACCATGACGGTAGTGCCGGCCGTGGGACGGTCACCCACCGCAAAAGGTACCGAATCCACCATGCCGTTTACCGGCGCGCGGAGTTCGAGTCGCTCAAGGTCCAGCGCCTGTTCCATCACCCTGGCCCGTTGCTCTTCCAGCTCCGCCCGGGCTTGCTCCAGTTCTTCCTTCGTGGCGCCCTCGATCAGTTCAGCCAGTCGGGCGGCAGCCTCGTCCCGCGTGGCCTGCGCGACTTCAAGACGGGCGCGAGCATTATCGAGGTCCGCCTCGCTCAACAGCCTCTTCTCCACGAGTGTCGCTGTCCGCTGAAACGCTTTTTCGTCAGCGCTAAGCTGGCTTTTGGCCCCCTCGAGCCGCGCGCGGGCGGCGCTGATATCTTCTTTTCTCGGTCCGCGCACCAGTTCCGCAAGGCGGCGCTCGGCCCGTTCCTCCGCTGCCTGCGCCTGCTTCACACGGGCCAGCAGCAGGGAGGGGTCCTGCCGGGCCAGCAGTTGGCCCTTCGTCACCGTGTCAGCCTCCTGAACCGGTATCTCCACCAGGGTTTCCCATGCCTGGGCCGGCACCTCGATCCGGTCGCGCTCGAGGGTGCCCACCAGGGGCAAGGGTGTCTGTGGTTCCCCGCAGCCCGCCAGCAAGGCGACCATGACGGTGCCTGTCAGGACCGATCTCATGGCTGCACGCCCCGGTAGAACAGGGTGCTGGCGTACGTGCTCCATTGCCGGACAAAGTCGTGATCCACAGATAGGCCCAGCACCTTGTCCAGCATGGGGCGCGCCAGGAACGGGAACACGCACAGGCTCATTACCGATGCCAGAGCCATTCTGGAGTCCAGCCCGTCACGAACGCGGCCCTGCTGCCGATCATTCTCCAAAGCGGACTTGAGTAGCTGGCGAGCCCGGGTCGCGAAGCGTTCCACGAAGTGCCGCTGAAAGTCGTCGGCGCCCTCCTGCATCTCCCGGAATACCAGCGGCGGCAGCCAGGGATTGTCCCGGAACATGGCCAGGTAAGCCTCCATGAAGTCGGCAACGGTCAGGGGGCTGTTCGCCCCTGTCTCGCGAGCCTCGAGTCCCGCGAGCACGGGCGGAATGACTTCTTCCAGCAGGGCCCGATACAGCCCGTGCTTGTCCCCGAAGTAGTAATGGATCATCGCTGGCGTCGCGCCTGCCGCCACCGCCAGCTGCCGGGTGGACACTGCTGCGAAACCGTGTTTCGTGAACAAATCCCGCGCCGCGAGTATGAGCTGTCCCCTGACGTCCCGGGACTCCTCTGCTGCGGGCCGACCACCACCGCGAACCCGCTTTCCCTGTCTCTTGTCCGGTGCCATGGGAATATTTAATCAAACGTTTGGTTAATAAACAAGCCCGAACACGGTGCCATAGCGCTCGCTGTCGGGCATGAGGCCCGCAAGGGAATGGGGCCGGACAATAAAAGGTGGCCTCCCCCGCCCCGTCCTGGGGCGATGGGAGGCCGGCGCGGGGGAGTTCGCGCCTAGTGAGCGGGGAGTCCGTGAGGCAGGGAGCGAGAACCCGGGCCTGGGCGTCGCGGCAGGATCCAGGCGATCGCGATAAACACCACGCCTATGACCAGAGCCACGAGCCATCCCGGGATGCCGGAAAAAAGCGCGCCATAGGACTCATTGCCGGTGACGGCCAGCGTCGTCTTGCCGCCGACGATATCGTCCAGAATTCCGGCCTCCTTCCAGATTGGATAAGTGAGCATGTAGGCGAAGGCGCCCGCCAGGCCGCCCACCACGAAGACCACGGCATCGCGACGTCCGTCACCGATCGCCACCAGCCCGGTCCCCGGGCAGTAACCTGCAATACCGAATCCCAGACCGAGAATGGCTCCGCCGATAAGTACACCGAGAGAGCTGGCTTTCACGGAGAGGTGGCCGGGTTCGATCAGGCCTGTCGTCATGCCCAGGAACAGAGCGATAGAGCTCAGGCCGATCCCCAACAGGATGGCCTTCATGAGGTGAAGATCCGTAATCCTCAGCATGTTGATGATGTTCTCGGGATTCGAGGCTCCGACCCGATGGAGAACGAAACCGAAAAGGGTTCCCAGGACCAGCGCAAGAATGATTTCCATGGTGTCCTCCTAACTCTGGTCTCGTCCGTACATCAGAATTGCGGCGGGAATGGCCGCGGCAAAGGCACCGACGGCGAACAGATAGCCCGATACGGATGTCTGCATCATCCCGCTCATCATGTGTCCGCTGGTGCAGCCGCCGGCGAGACGTGCGCCGTAGAGGACCAGGAATCCGCCTATGAATGCCACTGCATATCGTTTCCCCGGACTCAGACCGAAGCGCTGTCGAAACACCCGGGGCGCAATCCTGTCCTCTGAATCCGGTCGGGGTCCGCGGGTAATCCGTGACAGTACGGCGCCGAGAATCATCGCCAGCACGAACACAAACGAGTACTTGATGGGATTGGCGACGTTCGCCGCATATTTACCGCCGCTTTTTGCCAGGTAGGCGTTGGTGCTCGTGTAGCCGGATTTGGTCGCGGCATCCTCGACCACCAGTGCCGGATTCAGGAAATCCCATAGCAGGCCATCGGCAATGACAAACTGGGTCGATACGCCGATGGGCTTCACCAGCCAGACGGCGACCAGGAACGCCAGCGCCAGAGCGATACCGCCCTTTAGCCAGTCGAGTTGTCCAGTCATCTGCAGATCCTCCAGATGTGTCGGGATCAATTTATATTAGATTATACTAATTTCTTTACTCCTAATCTATCCCGCCGGGTTCTCTCCGGTCGTCGCGTAGCCGGATCACGGAGTCTTGCCGGCGGCCGTAAATCGCCGCTGCAGGCACGGAAAATCAAGTACACAGAATGGGTTACACTGGGAGCGGGCAGCCAGGCACTGCCGCTATATCAGCGACCAGAACAAACTCGATGACGGTTTCATACTCCAGAAGTCATACTCCTGTCCGAACGTTCACCGGAACGGGTTGCGCCAATTCGGCGCCGTCATACCGGTTGTCACCGGAGGACGATTCCTGGGCCGGCTCCGGCCAGACCCGCGTCGACGAGGCAGCCTGATTCCAGATGGCCGACACCCAGACCGATACGGAACTGCGCCGCCGGCTTTCGTCCCTTTATTCCAACCCGGATCTTCTTCCCCAGAAACTGGACCTGGTCACCCGCCGCACTCTGCTGCTGGAAATCGACCGGCGGGGCTACCACCAGTCGCCTTTCCTGGACGACAGGATGATCGATGCCCAGACCACGGGTTTCTGGACGGACCTGGATTCCCTGCCACCGGCGCAGGCCCCGAGGTCCGCCCTGTGGCTGTTCCATATCGGACACTGCGGGTCCACGCTGCTGTCCCGACTCCTGCCCGCTGTCTGTCCGCTTCTGCCGGTGAGGGAGCCTCCGCCCCTGAGAACTCTGGCAGAAGCACGGCGCCTGCTGGGCGGTGCGCTTTCCCGGCTCGATCAGATGGCCTGGAAGCAGCTTCTGGGCACATTCGTGGCGCTGTATTCGAGAACCTACGAAGACAGTGTCACTGCTCTGATCAAACCGAGCAGCGATTGTGTCAA
>JASFOT010000146.1:0-6218 GCA_050116375.1 Gammaproteobacteria bacterium
ATCGCTCGCATGGAGCCGGGGACTCGGGTCGTGCTGACCGGAAAGCGGCTGGGCCAGGAATTCACGGTAGAGGCGGAAGTGGCAGAGAGGCCGTCACCGGGCGGCGGATGATTCTCCCTCAGCCGGGGATTCGCGAGATCCTGGCGCCGAGACGGTTCAGTTTCTCTTCTATCCTCTCGTAGCCCCGGTCGATGTGATAAATCCTTTCGATAACGGTTTCGCCCTCGGCCACCAGACCGGCCAGAACGAGGCTCGCGGACGCGCGAAGATCAGTGGCCATCACCGGCGCCGCCTTTAGCGCCGCCACACCCTCGCTGATAGCCGTATTTCCCTCCAGCCTTATATCGGCCCCCATTCGCTGCATTTCCAACACGTGCATGAAACGGTTCTCGAACACCGTCTCGGTAATTGTGCCGACGCCCTCGGCGACGGAATTCAGGGCCGTGAACTGAGCCTGCATGTCGGTGGGGAAGGCAGGGTACGGAGCCGTGCGCAGATCCACGGCGCGCGGGCGTCGCCCCTCCATGTCCACCTCGACCCAGTCGTCACCTGTCCGGATCACCGCGCCGCACTCGGTTAGTTTCGCGAGTACGGCGTCCAGGTTGTCCGTTCGCGTTCCCTGGGCGCGCACCCGGCCGCCGGTAATCGCCCCCGCCACGAGAAAGGTGCCGGTCTCGATTCTGTCGGGAAGGACCTCGTGGGAAGCGCCGCTGAGCGCATCCACTCCCTGGATGTGGATCGTATCGCTGCCGGCACCCTCGATGATGGCGCCCATCGCAACCAGGCACTTCGCCAGGTCCGTGACTTCGGGCTCCCGGGCCGCGTTCTCGATGACCGTCTCGCCGCGAGCCAGGCTCGCGGCCATCATCAGATTTTCGGTACCCGTGACCGTGACCGTATCCAGGACAATACGGGCCCCTTTCAGCCGCTCCGCGCGAGCCTTGATATATCCCCGATCAATCTCGACCTCGGCTCCCATGGCGCGGAGGCCCTGGACATGGAGGTTGACAGGCCGGGCACCGATGGCGCATCCGCCCGGGAGCGACACGTCGGCCCGGCCGTGCCGGGCCACCAGCGGGCCGAGCACCAGAATCGAGGCGCGCATGGTCTTCACCAGTTCGTAGGGCGCCGCGAACACCTTGATGCTGTCGGGATTGACCTCGACCTGCATCCGCTCGTCGATGGTCACGTCCACGCCCATCCTGCCCAGAAGCTCGATGGTCGTGGAGATATCCCGCAGCTGCGGAATATTGGACACGGTCATCGGTCCGTCGCCAAGAAGGGTCGCCACCAGCACCGGCAGCGCAGCATTCTTGGCGCCGGAGATCCGCACCTGGCCGTCTAGCCTCGTGCCGCCGGTTATGGAAAGTTTGTCCATTTAAAAGAGCGAAGCGTCAGCCGAAGGAATCGCCTGCCTCGGCCGACGTGAGGGCCCGGATGGACAGGGCGTGAATTTCCCGACCGACTCTCTCCCCCAGTGTCTTGTAGACGAGCTGGTGGCGCTGGATCGGTCTGAGACCCTCGAAATGATCGGAAACGACGACGGCCGCAAAATGGCTGCCGTCGTCGGAACGGACCTCCACGTGGGCTGTCTCCAAACCTTCCTGGATGAGTCGTGTGACTTCGCGGGGATCCATCTGCCTTTTCCTCTGCATTCTGCGGCCGCGCGCTCGCGTGCCTGAGAGCCGGCATTCTAGCGAATCGGGACAACATGCCAAACAATGGGGGGCTCGCCGGGCTAATGGCTTGAAGCCTCAAACGTGTATGATTACTCGCTCGATCCATCGTATACACCGGGTCTTTTCCACGGATTCGCATTGCACGATGCTTCTGTTTTCCGCATCCACAATCGCCGGCTTCGCCCTCCTCATCTGGGGTGCGGATCGGTTCGTCGTGGGTGCAGCCGGCGCAGCCCGAAATTTCGGACTGCCGACCCTGCTCATCGGTTTGACCGTGGTGGCAATCGCGACCTCGGCACCGGAGATACTCGTATCAATCACTGCGGCCCTCCACGACAACACGGAGCTCGCCGTGGGCAATGCCATCGGTTCCAATATCGCCAACATCGCTCTGGTGCTTGGCGCCACTGCCGTCGTGCGACCGATGATCGTCCGATCGACGGTGCTGCGCAGGGAAATGCCCGCGTTGCTGGCGGTGACCCTGCTCACGGTCATGCTTTTCCTGGATACCTATCTTGGAATACTGGACGGTATCATCCTGCTGGGCGGTCTCGTACTGGTGATGCAATGGCTGGTCCGCCTGGGCAGCCAGGCGAACGACGACGTGGACCCTATCCAGGAGGAAATCGCCGCCGAGATTCCGAGCGACATGAGTACGGGCATGGCGCTGAGCTGGCTGGCCCTGGGGCTCGTCGTCCTGCTGGTCGGCGCCCGGATGCTCGTGTGGGGCGCACATCACATTGCCATCAATCTCGGAGTCAGCGATCTCGTCATCGGTCTTACTATCGTTGCGGTCGGCACCAGCCTGCCCGAACTGGCAGTATCCATCGTAAGCGCGGTCAAGGGAGAGCACGATATCGCCCTGGGCAATATCATTGGCTCGAACATGTTCAATTGCCTGGCCGTGATCGGACCGGCTGCCTTGATCCACCCCACCAGCTTCAGCGCGGAAATCCTAGGGATCCACCTGCCCGTGATGATCGCCCTGACGCTTATTCTTTTTGCGATGACCTACAATTTTACCGGTGCCGGGAGGATCAGCCGGGTGCAAGGCATCGCCCTGCTGGGCGGCTTCGTCTGGTATATCGGCTACCTTACGCGCATCAATTGATCGGCAGGAAAAAACAGCAAGACCTGTTATGAAGAGCCTCATCCCTGAACGGGCCATAGACCGGGCCAGGGTCGTCGTGGACATCGAAGCCGATGCGGTCCGCGGTCTTCTTCGCTCGATCGGCCCCGATTTCGTCAAAGCCTGCGAAATCTGTCTGGCCTGTCGAGGCCGGATCGTGGTCACGGGAATGGGCAAATCCGGGCATATCGCGGGAAAAATCGCCGCAACGCTCGCGAGCACCGGCAGCCCGTCCTTTTTCGTTCATCCCGGCGAAGCGAGCCATGGCGACCTGGGCATGATCACGGCCCATGATGTGGTCCTGGCAGTATCGAACTCCGGGGAGACTCCCGAGATCGTGCTGATTCTGCCCCTCATCAAGCGTCTCAGCGTTCCGCTGATCACCATGACCGGTCGTCCCGAGTCAACGCTGGCCCAGGCAGCCGACGTCAATCTCCATACCGGAGTGGACAAGGAGGCCTGCCCCCTGAATCTCGCGCCCACCGCAAGCACGACGGCGACCCTGGCCATGGGGGATGCGCTGGCGGTGACGCTGCTCGAATGCCGGGATTTCACGGAGGAGGATTTTGCCCGCTCTCATCCCGGCGGATCCCTCGGGCGCAGACTCCTGCTGCGGGTCGCCGACATCATGCGCACCGGCGAACAGATACCGAAGGTGAAACCCGACGCCCCGGTCAGCGAAGGGCTGTTCGAGATGACCCGCACGGGCCTCGGAATGACGGCCATCGTGGATGACCACGACACCATCATCGGAATCTTTACCGACGGCGATCTGCGACGCGCCATCGACCGTAACACCGACTTCCACGGCACGGACATCGACGAAGTCATGACCCGGGGCTGCAAGACAGTGACGCAGGACGTTCTGGCTGCCGAGGCGGTTCGGATAATGGAGGATTTCGCCATTACGGCCCTGCTGGTCGCAGACGAGAACGGGCGGCTCATCGGCGCCCTGAATATTCACGACCTGCTTCACGCAGGGGTCGTCTGATGCCGGAACTCGCCGACAGGGTCGCCGCCATCAGGCTTGTTGTCTTCGACGTGGACGGTGTTTTCACGGACGGCCGACTGTTCTATACGGCAGAAGGCGAGGAGATCAAGGTATTCCACGTTCGCGACGGTGTCGGCGTCAAGGCCCTGAGACATGCGGGTCTCGAGCTGGCGGTGATCTCTGGCCGCAGCTCGGACGCCGTCGCTCTCCGGATGGCCGAATTGGGAATCAAGCGGGTCTTTCAGGGGGATCACGACAAGCTGCCGCTCCTTCACCGGCTGCTCTCTGAGATCGGGATTAGCGCGGCGGAGACGGCTTTCCTGGGCGACGACGAACCGGACATACCGGTACTTCGCCAGGTGGGGCTGGCGGCCTGCCCGGCGGATGCCCATCCATCCGTCAAGGAAGTCTGCCAGTGGGTCGGCCGCCAGGAGGGAGGCCGCGGTGCGGTGAGGGAATTTTGTGACTTTGTCCTGAGCACACGCCCGGCAACGGCGGACAGTCAGTCTTGAAACGCAACACAATCCTGGCGGCAGGTTTTCTCGCGGCCTGTACCCTGATCACGTGGAGCTGGCAGCGCGCCGTTCGGGATCACAAGACCGACACCGGCGAAGAGGATGCGGAAGTTGCCGGTTACTATCTTTTGAATGCCGGATTCGTCTCTCCGGGCCCCGACGGGCATCCCCTCTACCGGCTGGACGCGGCCAGAATGACTTACGGCGTTGCTACCGACCTGGTCGAAATGGACGAGGTTCGCATCGAGTATCGTCAGGAAGAAGAGTCGGACTGGCTGGTGACGGCGCCGAGCGGCTCGGCCCGGCTGGACTGGCGGACGCTCCGCCTTAAAGGGGGCGTCCGCGTGGTTTTCGAAAGCGGGTCCGAACCCCCGATTGTGCTCACGACGCCCGTCCTCGATGTGGATGCGACGACCAGCCAGGCGACGACTTCCAGCGAGGTGAAATTCACCCAGGGCCCTTACACCGTGGACGCGGTCGGCATGAGCGTAGATTTAACGAAGGGCCTGGTGAGGCTAGAATCCCGGGTGAATGGCCTTTTCACTCCACCATAGTCGCGCCCTGCTGCTGACGGCACTGATTGTCGTGTTGCCGAAAGCATGGGCAATCCTGCCGGATTCCCGGGAACCCATCTCCCTGGACGCGGATTCTTCCGAGTTCGACCGCGACCAGGGCACCCTTTTCTTCCGCAACGTGCGTATTCGGCAGGGCACGCTGTCCATTGCGGCCAACTCCGCCAGCGCCGACGACCTGGACTTCACCAACAGCTCATGGCAATTCACCGGCAACGTCCGAATCGACGGCGAAGCGTCGCGAATTCGTTCCGACACCGCCGTCCTGAACTTTCGCGACCACCGGCTGCTGAAAGCGTCCGTCCACGGTAGCCCGGCGACTTTCGAGCGGGACCAGACGGAAGAGTCCAGGGCCATCAGCGGGGGGGCGCAAACCATTGAATATGACGTAGCGGGTGGAAAGCTGACGCTCACCGGTAATGCGCGAATCGTGGACGGGAAGAACGAAATTCTCGGATCCACGCTGCTTTATGAACTCGAGTCGGAAAAACTCGTGGCCAGTTCGGATGATAGTGGCGACAGTCGGGTACAGATCACCGTCACCCCGCAGACCCTTGGCATCGTCGAGGAAGAGGCGGAGTCGGACGATGAACCGCCGGAGGACACGCCCGAAACACCGGCCACGGATTCTGACCAATGACCACGCTACGAGCCGAGTCGATCTCCAAGAGTTTCAGATCCAGAAAGGTTGTGGACGAGCTGAATCTGGAGATTTCCGGAGGCGAGGTCGTCGGCCTGCTTGGACCGAATGGCGCCGGGAAGACCACGGCCTTCTACATGATCGTGGGGCTTATCCCCTCGGATGGCGGTCACATTTTCCTTGGTGACCGGGATATCACCGGTCTCTCCATGCATCGTCGAGCCCGACTGGGGCTGGGATACCTGCCTCAGGAAGCCTCTGTCTTCAGGCAGCTGAGCGTCGAGGACAACATTCTCGCCGTGCTGGAGACCCGTCGGAAACTGGGAGGCGCCGAGAGACACCAGATACTCGACGAGCTGCTCGAGGAACTGCACATTGCTCATATCCGCGGCAACATGGGCCTGAGCCTGTCCGGCGGAGAACGGAGACGAGTGGAAATTGCCCGCGCTCTTGCAGCCGACCCCGCTTTCATCCTCCTGGATGAGCCGTTCGCCGGCGTTGATCCGATTTCGGTGCTGGATATTCAGCGAATTATCGAGCACCTTCGCGACAGAGGTATCGGCGTCCTGATCACTGACCACAACGTCCGCGAAACCCTCGGCATCTGCGGCCACGCTTACATCCTGAGCGGCGGCAAGGTGATCGCCGCCGGAGATGCGGAGCAGATCCTGTCCAATCGACAGGTCAGGGAG
>JASFOT010000147.1:0-6164 GCA_050116375.1 Gammaproteobacteria bacterium
CGGGTTGTTGCCGTTGTCCCGGGAAATGGTGGGGAACGGAGAGGTGAACGGGCTGGGCGCGTACCGGCCGAAGCTCTCGCCGTGGGTGAAGGTGCCGCGGGTGAAGAACGTCGTGGACTCGTTAATGTCGTAGTTGGCATTAATGAAGAAGCTCTTCGTGTCGTTGTCCGCCTCGTTGGCGGCCACGCCGGCGTAGTTGTAGCGGCAGAAAGACCCGACCTGCACAGAAGCCGGGAACTGGTCGCTCGTGCCCAGGTTCTCGGGGCAACGCGGGTCCGGGAACGTACCTACGGACAGGTATGTCGGCTGCAGGTTGCTGTCCGCATTACCGTCGCCGTCAGTGTCCTCGGTGAACGCCCGGGCGGTATTCCGCGGATCGTTCGTCGTCAGGTAGGCGAAGTAGCTGCCCGGGAAGCCGAAGGCCGACAGGCCCGTGGCGGAGAACGAACGATCACCCTGGAAGATGATCTGCTTGCTCTGCCAGTCGAAGCCGAAGGTGATGTTGCCCTTGGCGCCGCTGACGCCGCCGACGATGCTGGCGCTGTCCTCGTCACCACCCGTCTGGGTCGGACGCCCGACACCGTAGGTGAGGTGCATGCCCTCGTAGTCCTTGCGCAGGATGATGTTGATCACACCACCCACCGCGTCGGAGCCGTAGATGGCCGACGCGCCGTCACGCAGAACCTCGATACGCTCCACCGCGGCCAGCGGGATCGTGGTCAGGTTGGTCGCGGAGCCGGCGCCGAAGGTCGGCGAACCGGTGATACGACGGCCATCCAGAAGAACCAGCGTCCGCTGCCCGCCGAGGCCGCGCAGGCTGACCACGTTCTGGGACTGGGCGGAACTGCCGGAGGAATTCCGGAAGGAACCAAAGGTGTTGAAGGAACTGCCGCGCAGCACTTCTGCAACGGAGATTTCACCGGAGGCGTCAATGTCCTCGCGGGAGATCACCGAAACGGGCGACGGGCCCTCGATGTCGACTCGCTTGATTCGCGAGCCGGTCACCGTGACCTTGTCCTGGACTGCTACGTCATCCTGAGCAAGCGTCGCCGCGGGCGCGCCTACGAAGGATGCCGCAACACCAGCCGTCAGTGCATAACGGACAGCGTCCCTTACTGGGTTGCGCTCTGTCATGTAGTCACTCCTCCTTCATTGGGAGAGGTTGGCGTTGTGGAAATCGGCTCGACCTTTACAGGATCTTGCCGATGAAAACTCGCTACGGAGATGCAAAAAAGCCACTCCCCGGCGCAGAGTTGGTGGGATACTAGCAACACAATTCGGCGATTGGAAGCACTTTGTTGTAAAAAAATTACAGGCGCCTGACGCGGTACGGAAGGGCGCCGGGTGAGGAAACCTCGGGAAGCTTGACGCTGGGTAAAGCAATCCGGGCCATCCTGCTGAACTAACAACGCTTAAAATCGGGCTGGGCACGCCGGGCCGATGAAAGTCCCTGCGACATGTGAGATGAGGCCAGAGGCGCCGATCGACGCAGGAAACAGGCGTTTGTTGCAAAAAGGCAACGGACAGTGTGGTAATTTTGCAACAATCCCCTTGAGGAGGGCTGCCAGGAATTCTCCGATCTCAGGATCGTCGGGCGCGGAGCATCCATCCCATGAGCGGTCCCCGTTCGTGATGGACCAATGATGGCGGCTCGATCTCGAATCCGGTCGCCGCGAACATCGCGCGGATGCTGTCTACCTGTGCCTCGGTCCGGCCGGCCGACATCAGGTCTTCCAGTCTTTCCGCGTTGGCCGTGATGCGTTCCCGGCAATCCCGGAGTAGGGACAGGGCCGGCGTAACACCGCCGGTTCCGCAGGTCTTGTAGGCTTCCGCGACGTTTTTTAGCGCCATGTGGAGCAACTGCGGGTGTTCCGAGGACTCCGCGGCGCCGGTTACGCGGGCAGCGGCCTCGTTGAGTGCCTCGCGCGCCGCTTCCGCCCGGGGATCGTTCTGCAGGGTCCGTCGGGCCTCCGGGGTTTCGGCCGCGCCGACGATAAGGATCAACGCTGCGGCCTTGTCAAAGAAAGCCGTCTCCTCGAACAGCAGGGAAACGTTGCGTATTTCCTCCCGCGAGGTGTCCATGACGATGGATCGGTCATGGTGGATGATGAACTGCAGCCTCGCCCCCGGGGTGGTAATCCGGGCCATCTCCGCTATACAGGGCTCGATGGGGGTGTACTCCAGAGCGTACTGGCCGACGATGGCCTGGAAATATGCTTCCGGAAAACTGGTGGACTCGGCAGGCGTGGAGCCATGGAAGAGAATGCCCTCCAGCAGTTCCCTGTTCCCCGTGACGGTTTCCGTCGGCCGGATAGCAGCCGAGTCGACGCCGTGGATTTCCAGTTGCAGTCCCAGGTCGCGGGACACCTGGTTGGCGATCATGGCGATGGCGCCGTTTCCGGTGCAGATGTCCAGGACCCGGTCTTCGCGGGAGAGGCTTGAGAAGAAATCGACCCAGCGGTCCCTGATGGCTCCTTCGTAATTACCTGCGAAGGCATTCCGGCAGGAGGTCAGGAAGCCGTGCTCCCAGTATTTGTTCCAGCTGTCTTCCTGCCTGTCTTCGTGGTCCATGCCGCATCGCCGTGCGTGGAGGAGCGGCGATAATATATGTAGGCTCTCCCAGATCCAAAGGACCCCAGGAAGTTGGCGCGGCGCCGTTCCCCCACTGATCCGCTTCTGCAGCCATATTGAGTAACGAATTCGCAAGACTGCTGGCCTCGGCCCGAGATGACCTGGCCGCAGGCCGTACCGAGGCATTCCGGACGGTCCTTTCGCGTCTCCGGGCGCTGGCCGGCAGCTCAGCGCCGCGCTGGCGGGAGCTCGGTGATCTTTACGGCCGGGCGGGAGACCCGGAAAACGCCTGTCAGGCAGCGGTCCGGGCAGTGGGACTGGCGCCTCGGGACGCCGCGCTGCGGGTGGCCCTTGCCGGGTTGCTAAGGGAAGTCGGCCGCCCGGCGGAAGCGGTGGACCACGTGGAAGCGGCCTGCCGGCTGGATCCGACGGCGCCGGAGCCCTGTCATCTGATGGGGGTCCTGCACCTGGACCAGGGGCTGTCCGCCGCCGCTGTCGATTGGCTGCTGCGGGCGCGGGCAGCGGGAGGGAATACCGCGGGGCTGCATTCCGACCTGGGGCTGGCCCTGCAGACCGAAGGCCGCCTCGACGAGGCCGAGAAATCCTATCGCCGCTGCCTGGAGATCGATCCGGCCAACGAGTCCGCCCTGCGCGGGCTGGCGCGCCTGGCGCGGCTGCGACGCCAGCCCGAAAAGGGCCTGGCTGTTCTGGAGCCCCTTGCTGCGGACATCCGTAGTGGCGGTCTTCTGGCGGAGCTCGGCGGGCTGATGTCGACGGCCGGTCGGCCGGAGGAGGCCAGGCGACTGCTGGAGACGCGGCTGGACGGCATCGCCGAGGAGGAAGGGCGGATGGAAATCCATTTCCGGCTGGCCGAGCTCTACGATGCCATCGATGACCCGGACACTGCCATGCAGCATCTGCGCAGGGCGAACCGCATGAAGGGCGCCGTATTCGACGTCCAGCACTATGCCGGTCTCGTGGATCGCCTGCTGAAGGCCTTCGACAGGGACGCGATGTCCCAGGCTCCCAGGGCCACTCACGGAGACGACCGTCCGGTTTTCATCGTGGGCATGCCGAGGTCCGGGACTTCCCTGGTGGAGCAGATTCTCGCCAGCCATTCCCGGGTCTTCGGGGCCGGGGAGCTTGCCGATATGGGCCTGCTGGCCCTGTCTACGGCCTCCGGCCAGGGGGAGTATCCGGAAACGGTGCGCTCGCTCACCTCCGATCAGGTGGAAAGACTGGCCGGGATATATCGGCGGCGACTGGACAGCCTTGCGCCGGAGGCCCGGCGGGTGACCGACAAGATGTGGCAGAACTTCGAGTTCCTGGGCTTTGCCGCCCTCCTGTTTCCCGAGTCCCGGGTCATCCACTGCGTGCGGGATCCCATGGACACGGCGCTGTCCTGCTTCTTTCACCATTTCCACGGAAACGGGATGGCGTTTGCCTACGACCTGCAGGATCTCGGCGCCTATTACCTGCAGTACCGCCGCATCATGACCCACTGGCGGTCGGTGCTGGATCTCCCCATCCTGGAAGTGAGCTACGAGAGCCTGGTGGCAGACCCTGAAACGGGCATCCGGGAGCTGGTGGCGTTCGCCGGGCTCGAGTGGGAGCCGGCCTGCCTCAGGTTCTTCGAGACTGACAGGATCGTTCGGACCGCAAGCCTCGAGCAAGTTCGGCGACCCATCTACAGCACTTCCGTAGGCCGTGCCCGGCGGTATGCCCCCTGGCTGGGGCCTCTCGCCAGCATCCTGCGGGAGACATCCTGATCTGACCAGGCACAGAACGGCCGGGTCTTTTCGTATTCCGGAATCTGGCTGGACCGGGTCAGTATTTACAGATCCCCGGATCGGTTGCCGGCGTGATCGTCACCGGGGATCTCGTCCGGCCCGGGTCGGGGTCCTGCTCATCCCCGAAGGATACTCGCTCGGTACTCAGTCTTTCCCGCCGAACGGGATCTGCAGACCGACATTGCCAATCCAGTCATTCTGCGTCGGGCTCTGGAAGTCCAGCCGATACCGGGCCTCGGTCCGGAGGGCGATGTTGCCCGAACTCGTCAGGTCGATCATCAGCCCGACCCCGGCATTGGCGTAGCCGTTCTGGGTGTCGTCCTGGAGGTCCTGGTCATTCTTCGTATAACCGTAACCGGCCAGCAGGAAGGGCGTGACGCGCCGCTCTCGATACCACACGCCGAGGACGTCGACACCGATACCCCAAATCGTGGTGTCGTTGGCGCCGTCCAGGTCGTAATAAAAACCGCCCAGTTCCAGGTTCCAGTTTTCGAAGGCGTGGCCGAGAGCCAGGTGGCCGCCGACGCCGTCATCCGTGAAACGGCTGGAATCGCCCCAGAATCCGGAAACCATGGGTGCGACGTACCACTGGCCGGGCGCTTCCGCCGCCTGGACTCCGGAAAAAACTAGGATTGCGCACGTGAACAGCGCAAGCAGGGACTTTCTCATTATTTATTCCCTCCTCCCGGGTTTTTGTTGCGGGCCCGCTTCGTCGTTACTTGTGTCGGGAGCCGCCTGGGACCGATCTATCCGATGGACTGGCAGTCCCTTTTCGAGCCGATACTACAGTAATCATCATAGCAGGGGAAACCGGAAAAACGCTCCGGATATCCCTGTCAGCTACCCTTGCGCCAGTCCTCGAGAATTTCGTCCCGACGCTTGATGATCGCCTGAATCTGGGCCTTTTCCAGCAGCCCTTTCAGGGCAGCGTTCAGATCCGTGTATTCGAGGGCCTCCAGACGACGGGCCAGCAGCGGCGAGAGCCGTAACTCCACCTGGCGAATGTCCTGGGGTCTGCCCCCATGGGTCCTGAAAGATCGAGAATGATCGATGAGGTACATCATCCAGTCCTCGCGACCATAGACCATGTTCTGCTGGGTGCGGTCCTCGTTGTAGATCAGGGCATCGAACATGAACATGAGCTGCCACTGCTCGCCGAGGGAGCACCAGCCCGTAGCCGGCAATTGCTCCTCTTCCCGTTTCAGCTCGCTGATCAGTCCGTCGATCCAGAAGGAGAGGGATCCCTGGGCGCCTCCGATAGTCCGTTCCACCGTGACCGGCACCAGATCGAGCTGGATCAGCCGGTCCAGGCGATAGGCGGCGACTTCATGCTCCCAGCGGTCCGAAAGATTGATCAATTTCCGCTGCTGTCGTTGACTGCCCTGGATGGGTGTCGATTCCGTCTTGAAAATGGCCTTTATCTCGTGGCCGTCCTTCCTCAGCACGACTTTCTGCGGTTTGGTGACGCCCTGTCCCACGTCCTCCATGGACACGATCTCGCCGTTCAGCAGAATGTCTTCGATCTGATCGTCGGTGAGATCGTCGGGACGCGGGCCCACACGCCGTGGCGGCGGCCGGATCTCCCGGGCAGCGGATTCGCCCCGATAAAGGGCCCTGAGAGAATCTCCGGACTGGATGAAGGCCGAGGCCCTCCCTTCGTACACCTCCGTGAGCATGCCCGTATCAATGAGAAACACCCGGTCCTCCATCCGCTGGACGATCAGACTGTCCTCTGTGGGCGTGTGGCCGTGCACGGACCGGGCCGCGCCGAAGTGCTCGAGCACGCGGTCGACTCGGAGAGAC
>JASFOT010000148.1:0-6155 GCA_050116375.1 Gammaproteobacteria bacterium
GGAGACATACGATGAACCGTCATCTCCTGATCCTGATATTTATCTCGGCTCTGCTGGCTGGTTGTGAGCCGTCCGGTTCGCAAGACCGGGAAACTGCCCGGGAACACGCCCTGAAGCACGCCGAGCCGGGTTATGTCTGCCCGATGCATCCGCAGGTTACCTCGGAGGAACCGGGCAGCTGCCCGATCTGCGGGATGGATCTGGTACAGCGCAAATCCGGAGCCCAGGCGGGTAGTTCCCGTGAAGTCCTCTATTATCGCCACCCGCACAACCCGGAGATCACCTCGGACGTGCCGGCCACCGACGAAATGGGTATGGAGTACATACCCGTGTACGCCGAGGGCGAGCAGGGCGGCGACGGAGTGCTTATCAGTGCCGAGGTTCGTAACAATCTGGGGGTCCGGGTTGCCGAAGTGGATCGAGGTCTGCTGCCGAGAACGGTGAGCGCAGTAGGGCAGGTGGCCTACGACGAGAGCCTGGTCCAGCATGTGCACGCCCGTGCGGAGGGCTGGGTAGAGCGGCTGATGATCAGCTCGGTCGGCGACCGCGTGTCGAGGGACCAGCTGCTGCTGGAACTCTACTCGCCGCGACTGGTGACCGCTCAGGAGGAATACCTGCAGGCCCTGCGCATGGGGGGCGATAACCTCATCGCCGCCTCGCAGGCGCGTCTTCGCGCCCTGGGGATCAGCGATCGCGAGATTTCCCGAGTTCGCGAGAGCCGCGCCGTGGACGGGCGCATCCATTATCGAGCGCCGTCCGACGGAGTCGTCACTCGCCTGGAGGTCCGGGAGGGCATGTATGTCAAGCCCGATACGGACATGATCGTACTGGCGGATCTTCGCAGAGTCTGGGTCGAGGCCGACGTGCTGGGCCGGCAGTCCGCGTGGCTCCGGAAAGGCATACCCGCCATGGTCCGGCTCGACCAACTTCCCGGTCGGCCGCTGGAGGGCGAGGTCACCTACGTATATCCGGAGGCCGATCCGATGACCCGCGCGGTCCGGATCCGCCTGGCCTTCGAGAACCCGAAAGAGCTTCTCAAGCCCAACAGTTTCGCGACGGTGACGATTTCCGAGCCGGATCCCGAGCCGGTTCTGAACATACCGCTGGAGGCTCTGATCAGGACCAGCGACCAGACCCGCGTCATCGTGGAGATCGCCCCCAACCGCTTCGTTCCGAGGCCGGTTCGTGTCGCCTACGAGTCAGCGGGTATGGCTGCCATCAGCGGCGGTTTGTCGGCCGGTGAACGGGTCGTGACATCGGGGCAGTTCATGCTGGACTCGGAGGCCAGCCTGCGTGGCGAACTGGAAAGAATCAGCGCTGGCGACGGCTCTGACCAGAGCGCGCAGGATGAAGACGACCCGCACGCCGGGCACAGACACTGAGGGCCGCTGCATGATCAATTCCATCATACGCTGGTCGGTCCAAAACCGGATCGTCGTCCTGATGCTGGCAGCCATCATGGCGGCGTGGGGCGCGTTTGCGCTGAGAAATACCCCGGTCGACGCCATTCCCGATCTTTCGGACGTTCAGGTCATCATTCGCACGTCCTTTCCCGGCCAGGCCCCCCGTGTGGTCGAAGACCAGGTTACCTATCCCCTGGCCACGGCCATGCTGGCGGTCCCCGGGGCAGTCACGGTGCGCGGATACTCCTTCTTCGGGGATTCGTACGTTTACGTCCTTTTCGAGGACGGCACGGATCTTTACTGGGCGCGGTCGCGAGTGCTGGAGTACCTGAGCCAGGTGGCCGGCAGCCTGCCCGCCGGTGTGCGGCCTGCACTGGGCCCCGACGCCACGGGGGTCGGCTGGGTTTTTCAGTACGCGCTGGTCGATCGCAGCGGCCGTCACGATATCGCCGAACTTCGGAGCCTTCAGGACTGGTTTCTGAAATACGAAATCCAGGCGCTGCCCGGCGTTGCGGAAGTCGCTTCTGTCGGCGGCATGGTGAGGCAGTACGAGATTCTGCTCGATCCGGAACGCTTGCGGGCCTGGGGCATCTCCCTGACGGAGATCCGGGAGTCGGTGGCCAGCGGCAACCAGGAGGTCGGCGGCTCTGTCATCGAGCTCGGAGAAGCGGAGTACATGGTCCGTGCCACGGGCTACGTCGACAGCCTCGAGAAATTGCGGGAACTGCCTTTGAAGGTCACCGGCGACGGAGTGCCGGTATTGCTGGGCGACGTGGCGGATGTGCGCTTTGGCCCCGCTCCCCGCCGCGGGGTCGCGGACCTGGATGGCGAGGGCGAGGCCGTCGGCGGCATCGTCGTCATGCGCTGGGGCGAGAACGCGACCGACGTGATCCGCGACGTGCGCGAGCGTCTTGATGAACTGGCCCTGGGGCTTCCGGAGGGTGTCGAGATCGTCACCGTCTATGACCGGTCGGCGCTGATCGAACGGGCGCAGGACACGCTCCGTGGCAAGCTGATCCAAGAATTGCTTCTGGTCGCGCTGGTCTGCGCGGTTTTCCTGTTTCACGCACGATCCACGCTGGTGGCGGTCATCAGTCTCCCGCTGGGTGTGCTGGGCGCTTTTATCGCCATGTATCACCTGGGAATCAACGCCAACATCATGTCTCTCGGCGGCATCGCCATCGCTATCGGCGTGATGGTGGATGCGGCCATCGTGATGGTGGAAAACCTGCACAAGCACATGGAGGCGGGGGATACCCGCGACCACTGGCAGCGCGTCGTGGATTCGGCCGCCGAGGTCGGGCCGGCCGTCTTCTTCTCGCTGCTGGTTATCACCGTCAGCTTTCTGCCAGTCTTTGCCCTCCAGGCCCAGGAAGGCCGCCTGTTTTCGCCCCTGGCCTACACCAAGACCTTCGCCATGGCGGCGGCGGCGATTCTGGCCATCACTCTGGTGCCGGTTCTCATGGGCTACTGCGTCCGCGGCCGGATTCGACCGGAGAGCGCCAATCCCGTCAACCGCTTCTTCGCGTTTCTTTACCGGCCGGTGCTGCGGATCGTTCTTCGGTTTCCCTGGCTCGCCGTATCGGGCGCGCTCGTGCTGGTGCTGGCGACGGCGTGGCCCGCATCCCGGCTGGGAACGGAGTTCATGCCCGATCTCGACGAGGGCGACCTGATGTACATGCCCACCACTCTGCCGGGCATCTCCGTCGGCGAAGCGAGGCAGCTGCTGCAGCAGACCGACCGGCTGATCGCCACGGTGCCCGAGGTGGAGAGCGTCTTCGGCAAGGTGGGCCGTGCCACGACCGCGACCGACCCGGCTCCCCTGACCATGATCGAAACCCTGATTCAGCTGCGGCCGCGTAGCGAGTGGCGGGAGGGCATGACGCTGGACAAGCTCAAGGAAGAGCTGGACGCCCGGGTTCGGTTCCCCGGCCTGGCCAACGCCTGGGTCATGCCCATCAAAACCCGGATCGACATGCTGGCGACCGGCATCCGGACGCCTCTCGGGATCAAGATTTCCGGTCCCGACCTGTCGGTCATCCAGGACATCGGCACCCGGGTGGAGCAGGCTGTGGGCGATGTGCCGGGCACGCGCTCGGTATATGCGGAGCGGGTGCTTGGCGGACGCTACATCGTGGTGGATATCGATCGGCTGGCCGCATCCCGGTTCGGGCTCAGCGTGGATGACCTGCAGCGCGTCGTCGCGCTGGCCATCGGAGGTATGCCCATCAGTGAATCCCTGGAGGGGCGCGAGCGCTACCCGATCCGCCTGCGTTTCTATAGCGACTGGCGGGACAGTCCGGAAAAGCTGCGCAACCTGCCCCTGAGTACGCCGACCGGCGCATGGATCGGGCTGGGAGATGTGGCTGACATCCGGATCGAGGCCGGACCCGCAATGATCCGCAGCGAAAATGCGCGACCTGCCGGGTGGGTTTTTGTCGACGTCGCTGGCCGGGATCTGGGTGGCTTCGTCGAGGAAGTTCGACAGCGTGTGGGCGAGGCGGTCGAACTGCCTCCCGGATACTCCCTGGACTGGTCGGGTCAGTATGAATACCTGCAGCGGGCCAAGGCGCGCCTCGGGGTGCTCGTTCCGGTCACGCTGGCCATCATAGTGCTGCTGCTCTACCTGCAGCTCAGGAGCTTTCGAGAGGTCCTGATTGTCCTGGGCACGCTGCCCATGTCGCTGGTCGGCGGGATCTGGCTGCTCTATCTTCTGGATTTCCGGATGTCAGTCGCCGTCGCGGTGGGATTCATCGCGCTGGCGGGAATGGCGGTGGAGGTCGGCGTAGTGATGCTTGTGTATCTGCGGCAGGCATTGACCAAGGCACTGGAGTCCGGTCAGCTGACGGCTGATCGCCTTCGGCAGGCCGTCACCGATGGTGCGCTCATGCGGCTGCGACCGGTTCTCATGACCGTGACGGCGACCCTGGTCGGCCTGCTGCCGATCATGGTGGGCACCGGGACCGGTGCGGAAGTCACCAGGCGCATTGCCGCGCCCATGGTCGGTGGCGTTCTGAGTCTGTTGCCCCTCGCCCTGCTGGTGGTTCCGTCTCTCTACCTGCTGGCGCAGCGGAGGAACCTGTCGGTGGCGGGATCCCGAGACATCCCGGAAGAGGCCGAAAATCGTGTAGTCTAGGGGAACAAGTCCCCCCTCGATACCGTCCAAAAATCAAGGGGTATCAGCGTTTCATGGCGCCTGTCGGGGGGACGCCAGGACAAGATCGCCAGAATGAGATACATCAAGCGAATCATAAGGGTGATGGCCGTAGTCATGGCGGCCGGCGTGCTGGGCTGCCAGACGCCGCCGGATCAGAAGCCTCAGCCGCCACAGTCGCCTTCGACGTCGCCGCCCACCCAGAGCAGCACTCCCCAGTCACAGACGACGCCGAGTCAGTCGTCCTCGTCCTCTTCCGGTCAGCAGTCGCAGCAGTCTTCATCAGATCAGCCGTCCTCCACTGCTCAATCGTCGACGGACGGGCAGCAGACGGCCTCCGATCAGGGCAGCCAGTCGGGGCAGCAGGGACAGTCCGGGGACCAGGGACAGCAGGATAGCGAGCAGACTGCCGGTGACTCTGGCGGCCAGGGCGCTCAGCAGGGAGCATCCGGCGCCGAGGGTGCCTCGGGCCAGACCCAGGGGCAGGAGGGCGGTCAGCAGGCCTCGGCGGGACAGCAGGGCCAGGCCGGAAGCCAGGGCCAGCAGGGCTCCGCGAGCCAGTCCGGCTCGACGGGTCAGGGTGACGCCAGCCCGGCGGGTCAGACAGGTGCGCAGGGCGCAGGTGCCGGCGGGGATGGTCTCGCCGAGGCTATCGCCCGCGCCATGGGTGCCGGCGGATCCTCCGGTGCGGCCGGACAAGCAGGACAGGCAGGCACAACGGGAGCATCCGGCGGCGGCGACTCCTCGGCGGCAGGCGGGCGGTCAACAGGGGCGGGTGCCCCGGGATCGGCGTCGACCGAATCAGGTGGCGGGTCTTCTGCGAATCTTCCGACTGGAGGATCTTCGTCTGGCAGCGGTGCTGCCGGTGGCGGTCTTGGCCAGACCGATTCGGAGCGGGTGGGCGCCCTGGATCGCGAACTCGCGGAGTCCCTGGAGGAATTCGAGGTGGCGATGGCCGGCGAGCAGGTAAGGGTCGCCGGACAGGATGCCGAGCAGCGGGACAGCGGCGGTTCCGGCGCAGAACTTCCCAGCGGCGGCGGATCGGCTGGCGGATACCCTTCGGAGATCGGTGGCGGGGGGCAGCCGAGTCGGGAGCAATCCTCCGGGACCACCGGGGAATCCTCCGAAAACGCCCCCACGGGAGGGCCGGGCGGAGTAGGTGGATCGGCGCCGCCCGACGTGGGCGACGGAAGCGACGACGACATTGTCGCCCGTCAGCTGCGGGAGGCCGCCGAAAAAGAAACCGATCCGGAACTGCGCGAAAAACTGTGGGATGAATATCGGGCTTACAAGAACAGCGTAGGCCAGTAAGACCTCGAGATGACCTTTCGTGTATTGACAAAGCCGGTTGCGATACTGACGGTTGCCCTGCTTGCCGGGGGCTGCGTGGTCAGCGAGACGCGGCCCGTGGAGTACACACCGGCGGTGAGTGCCCAGACCGAGATTGCCCGGGAGAAGCGGCTTTCGGTGTCGGTGGTGGAATTCGATCCCGGCCTGCCCGAGGCGGAGGAGACGGCCGAGGAGAAACTCGGTGTCCCGCCGGAAGTCCGCAAGGCGGAATCCCGCTTTATTGCCTTCCACCTGAAGGAGACCCTGGA
>JASFOT010000149.1:0-6128 GCA_050116375.1 Gammaproteobacteria bacterium
GACCGGCTCGGTCATTCCGGCTGCCGAATAGAGTGCCGCAATCTCGCCGCTGTCCAGATCCCTGAAGCAACCGCGCCGCAGGCCCGAGCCGAGCTCGATTGGCCCATAGCCGGTCCGGATCAGTCTGCTCACCGTGAATCCGAGCGTCTCGAAAAGCCGTCGGACCTCGCGCTTGCGGCCTTCTGCCAGGGCAACCCGGTACCAGCGATTGGCGCCTTCTCCGCCACCGGACTCCAGCCGGGCGAAGCTGGCCGGGCCGTCCTCCAGCACCACGCCTTCCAGCAAGGCGCGCTGGGCTTCCTCCGAAAGCTCTCCCAGCACCCGCACGGCATATCGCCGCTCGACCCCGCCCGAGGGATGCATCAGCGCGTTGGCGAGCTGCCCGTCGGTGGTAAAGAGCACCAGTCCGGCCGTGTTGATATCGAGCCGCCCGACGGCAATCCACCGGCCGCCCCGGATTTTCGGCAGCCGGTCGAAAACCGTCGGCCGACCTTCCGGATCCTTGCGGGTGCAGATTTCCCCGACAGGCTTGTTGTAGGCGATGACGCGCACCGCGCGAGACGGAGTCAAGCGGAGGAGCCGCCCGTCAAGAGTTATTTTCTCGTCGCCCTCGATGGACTGACCAACCTGCGCCGGTCGGCCATTCACTTCGAGCCGACCCGCGGCGATCCATGCTTCCACCTGACGGCGGGAGCCCAGGCCGGCGGCGGCGAGGACCTTCTGTATGCGCTGCCCCACGTGAGTTCAGGCCCGCCGGGGGATGTCCTCTTCCACCGGAAGGTCCTCTTCCGTTTCCTCTGCCGGGGTTTCCCGGATTTCCGACGCCTGCCCGCCGACCGCCGGCTCCGTCGGATCCCGGGTATCGTCCTCCGAAGCCTCGTCAGGCATGTCCGCTTCCAGGGTCTGCTCGGGTTCCTGCAGATGCTCCCCGGGCATCCCGAGATCGAGCTCCACGTTCAGGCTGTCCAGGTCCCGAAGTTCGGCCAGTGACGGCAGTTCGTCCAGCTTCCGCAAGCCGAAGTAGTCGAGGAATTCCCGGGTGGTGCCAAACATTTCAGGCCGTCCCGGCACATCCCGGTGACCGACGACCCGAATCCAGTTTCGTTCCAGCAGCGTCCGGATGATGTTGGTGCTCACGCTAACGCCGCGCACGTCCTCGATTTCGCCCCGGGTAATCGGCTGCCGATAGGCGATCAGCACAAGAGTTTCGAGCAAGGCGCGGGAGTATCGGGGAGGCCTTTCCTGCCAGAGGCGAGACAGCCAGTCGCTGAGCTCCGTGGCCGCCTGGATTCGATAGCCGCTGGCGACCTCCACAATCCGGATACCGCGTCCGTCGTATTCTTCCCGAAGGCTCTCGACGGCCTCTCGAATCTCACCGCGCTCGGGACGAGCGCCGTCCCCGAAGACCCCCAGAAGACCGTCCACGTTCAGCGGTCGGCCAGCCACCATGAGGGCCGCCTCGACAATATTCTTTATTTGCGTTTTGTCCATAGTCCCTATCCCCTCGGACCCCCCTCGGTCTCGGACTCGTCGCCGAGCCTGTCGTCGTTGGATGCAGACGCCGCCCTCGTCTTGACATGTATGGGCGCGAAAGGCTCGCTTTGCACCAGATCGATCAGCTTCTCCCTGATCAGCTCAAGAACGGCCAGGAAGGTGACGACCACTCCCAGGCGTCCCTCCGAGGGATCGAACATTCGACTGAATTCAAGGAACTCGCCCTGTTCCAGCTTCGACAGCACGTCCGACATTCGCTGCCTGACCGACAGCGGCTCCATCTGGATATGGTGGTGAGCGTACATTTCCGCACGAGACATGACCGCCTGGAAGCTCAGCAACAGCTCCCGGAGAGTGATCTCGGGTAAAAGCTCGACCACCTTTCGCTCGCACATCTCGACCTGCACAGGCGTGATGTCGCGCTCCAGACGGGGCAACCCGTCGATGTCTTCGGCCGCCTTCTTGTAACGCTCGTATTCCTGCAGACGCCGCACGAGCTCGGCTCTCGGGTCCTCTTCGTCTTGGTCCTCGGAAACAGGTCTCGGCAAAAGCATCCGGGACTTGATCTCGGCCAGCATGGCGGCCATCAACAGGTATTCACCGGCCAGCTCCAGCTGAAGTTCTTTCATCAGCTCGATGTACCGGGTGTACTGATGGGTGATCTGGGCGATGGGAATGTTGAGAATGTCGATGTTCTGCCGTTTGATGAGGTATAGCAGCAGATCCAGGGGGCCCTCGAAGGCTTCCAGGAACACTTCCAGCGCGTCGGGCGGAATGTACAGATCCTCGGGAAGCTGGGTAATGGGCTGCCCCTCGACCACAGCGAACGGCAGCTGACCCTGCCGCGGCGACCCGGTATCGGAATGGTCTCCGCCGGGAGACGATTCCCCTGACGGGACGTCCGTCTGGCCGCGCTGCGCGGCGTCCGTTCCGGCTTCAGTAGTCACTCGAGCCCCATGGCCTCGCGAACGTCGTCCATCGTTTCGCGGGCCACGTCCCGGGCCCGCTCGCGACCTTCGTGCAGTATCGTGCGAACAGCATCCTCGTCCTCTTCGTGCATGCGGGCTCTGGCCCGGATCGGTTCCAGTTCGGCCAGTACGGCATCGATAATCGGCTTCTTGCATTCGACGCAGCCGATGCCTGCCGAGCGGCATCCCTCATTGACCCACCGGCAGGTCGCTTCGTCGGAATAGATCTTGTGAAAATCCCATACGGGACACTTGGCGGGATCACCCGGATCTGTCCGCCGAACCCTTGCAGGGTCTGTTTGCATGGTTCGCAATTTCTTGGCAATCGTGTCCGGGTCCTCTCTCAGCCCGATGGCATTGCCGTAGGACTTTGACATCTTCTGTCCGTCGAGGCCTGGCACCTTCGACGTGGGAGCAAGCAGCGGTTCGGGCTCCACGAGGATCGTGCGACCGACCCCTTCCAGATATCCGAGCAGCCGATCCGTGTCCGCAACCGTCAGGCGCGGGCAGCTGCTGACGATATTCTGGCCGATCGCCAGCGCCTCCGCGTCTCCCTTTTCCTGATAGCGGCGTCGCGCCTCCAGGTATTCCGCCCGGTTGTGCTGGCCGAGCAAACGGGTCGCCCGCAGGGCCTTCTTGTCGAAGTCTTCCTCCCGTCCGTACAGATGGTTGAATCGGCGCGCGACCTCGCGGGTCATTTCAAGATGCGCCACCTGGTCTTCCCCGACCGGCACGTATTTGGCTCCGTATATCAGCACGTCCGCGCTCTGCAGCAACGGATACCCGAGGAATCCGTAGGTCGCCAGGTCCTTCTCCTTGAGCTTCTCCTGCTGGTCCTTGTAGGTGGGCACGCGCTCGAGCCAGCCAAGCGGCGTGATCATCGACAGCAAAAGGTGCAGTTCAGCATGCTCGATGATGTCCGACTGGACGAATATCGTGGCGCTTGCAGGGTTGATCCCGGCAGCGAGCCAGTCGACCACCATCTCCCGGGTGCTGGCCTGGATGCTCATGGGATTCTCGTAGTCCGTAGTCAGCGCATGCCAGTCCGCGACGAAGAAAAAACACTCGTACTCGTACTGGAGCTTGATCCAGTTCTTCAGGGCACCGTGCAGGTGACCAAGATGCATGCTCCCTGTCGGTCGCATACCGGAGACTACCCGGTTTGAACCACCGGTCACGCTACTCACTGAGTCACTCCCTAAAATCCCGCCACGGTCAACACAAGATCATTCACGGCGGACATGACAGGCCCCACCAGCCGCCAAAGAACGCCAGTGAACAGCAACAGCAGGATGATTACCAGACCGTATTGCTCGAGCCTCTCGAAAGATGCCGCCTGGGCGGGCGGAAGGAGACCCGCCACCACCCTTCCCCCATCCAGCGGAGGCAGCGGAAACATGTTGAAGACGGCAAGTATAACGTTGATCAGCACTCCGACCTGAGCCATTCCCAGACAGAAAACGGCCACGCCGCCCTGGAGCCCCATCTCCATGACGAGGCGAGCGAAGAAAGCCCACATGACCGCCATGACAATATTTGCGACCGGCCCGGCCAGCGCCACGAAAATCATGTCCCGACGGGGATTTCGCAGGTTCCGGACCGAGACCGGTACAGGCTTGGCCCATCCGAACAGGAACCCGCCCAGCATGAGGGTGACAGCAGGAACGAGCACGGTGCCGATCGGATGAATGTGTTTCAGCGGATTGATGGTCAGGCGCCCGAGCATCTCGGCTGTCCGGTCTCCGAAACGACGGGCCACCCAGCCATGGGCCACCTCGTGGAGAGTGATGGCGAACAGCACCGGAATGACTGCAA
Organism: Gammaproteobacteria bacterium; assembly: GCA_050116375.1. Classification (GTDB taxonomy): domain Bacteria; phylum Pseudomonadota; class Gammaproteobacteria; order Steroidobacterales; family XN24; genus JAHEFR01. The sequence goes on from JASFOT010000149.1 coordinate 4,278, forward strand.
CAGCCAGTTTTTGCACGAGGGTCAGTTGCTGCATCGGATCATTATAAGCGGGGCCCGGCCCTCAGGGTCCCAGCAGATGATCGAGGTTTCCCATGCCCTTGCGGATCACCTCGGGGAAAGGACCCACCAGGTCGATGACGCTGGTCGGCTCTATACCGCACGCGCCGCCGTCGATCACCAGATCCACATCGTGGCCAACCTTCTCGAAGATATCGAATCCCTCTGTCAAAGGGACGTCGTCACCCGCCAGTTGCATGGTGGTGCTGAGAATGGGTTCGCCCAGATCCTCGAGCATTGCGCGAGGGATGGGATGCATAGGCACGCGAATTCCGACGGTCCGTCGCCGGGGGTGCTGGAGCCGTTTGGGCACCTGTTTGGTTGCCGGCAGAATGAATGTGTACGGCCCCGGGGTCATGGACCGGATCATCCGGTAAGACTGGTTGTCCACCTTCGCGTACCCGGCGATCTCTGAGAGATCCAGACAGATGAGGGTGAACAGGTGTTTCTTATCGAGGCGGCGAAGGCGCCGGATACGCTCGATCGCGTTCTTGTCTCCAAGGCGACAGCCAATCGCGTAAATGGAGTCTGTGGGGTAGATGACGACGCCTCCGTCCCGCAAGACCTCTGTCGCCTCCGAAATCAGCCTTGGCTGAGGATCCCTGGGATGAATTTCGAGTAGCCTGCCCATCCCTGCTATTTTACCGGCCCGACACCTCCAGGGTGTCACTGATCCTGTCCCGCCGCTGTCGAGGTGGGGACACACGGCAAAAAACTATTCGGGAGTCTCAATGTTGTACGCAATCATCGCCGAAGACGAACCGGACAGCGGGGAGGCGCGGGCCCGGGCGCGACCGCAGCATCTGGCCCGCCTAAACGGACTCAAGGCGGAGGGACGACTGCTTTTAGCGGGACCGTTTCCCGCCATCGACTGCGAGGATCCCGGGCAGGCCGGAGTGACCGGGAGCCTGATCGTCGCCGAATTTGAGTCTCTGCAAAACGCCTCGGAATGGGCGGACCGGGATCCCTACGTCTCGGCAGGCGTTTATCATCGGGTTACCGTGCGACCCTTCCGAAAAGTGCTGCCATGAACGAAAAGCGGATTTCAGCTATACGGGAAACCCTGGAGAAGCAATTCGATCCCGAATACCTGGATATAGAGGACGAAAGCCATCTGCATGAAGGTCACGCGGGTGCGCGGACCGGTATGGGTCATTTCAGGGTAACTATCGTCGCATCCGCATTCCACGGGATGCCCGCCTTACAGCGACACAGGGCCGTTTTTGACGCGCTGGGCGAACTGTTGAAGACCGATATCCACGCTGTCTCGATCCGGCCCATCGCCCCTGAAGAGTTTTAACTTTCGGCGTGAGGACCTGACGCTGTCGCTCCAACCCAATCCCTTGCGACCGAATCTCGGAAATTTGCGCAACTCCCCGTAGAAATTCCGTTTTTCGGCCTTTTCGACCAAAACCCGAATAGGGCTGAAGTGGATGGGAGAGACCATCAACACGTTCTGTGCTCCGTATGTGTCGAACCGTGACCTGTCTCACAGAACGATTCGGCAAGAATCGATAAAAACTATCGCACGTGCTTTCCTATATCGCTCGGGAAACCACGCTCCGACCCCTCACTACCCCAACGGTGAGGGGTCTTTTTTTTGAATCTCCCCATAAACAGGCCCAAAATTTGGGTAAAGTTAAAACTTAGAAGTTTCTTCTACGTTTCTGTTATATCAATAATAAATAAGCTTTATATAGCGCTTTTTGCTTAAACACGCTCATCCAGGCCTTCAGCCCCATCTGGAAAGTAAAAACTGACGATTTCCGACCCATTTTTATTCACTTCTGTATA
>JASFOT010000150.1:0-6096 GCA_050116375.1 Gammaproteobacteria bacterium
TCGCGCAAGACTGGTGGTGGGTGCGGACGGAACGGGTTCGCCCACGCGGGAGATGCTGGGTATCGAAACCCGCTGCCAGCCCTATGACCAGACCGCTGTTGTCTGTCATGTCAGCACTGAGCGGTCCCATCTGCAGACTGCGTGGCAGCGCTTTCTCCCGGAGGGTCCGGTGGCCCTCCTGCCGCTGGCCGACGGACGATCTTCCGTGGTCTGGTCTACCTCGCCGGAGGAGGCGCGCCGCCTGATGGAGATCGGGACGAAGGAGTTCCTCGAGGAACTTACGCATGCTACCGAGGGGGCATTGGGCAGGATCACCGGGACGGGGCAGCGCTTTGCGTTCCCACTGCGGATGCAAAGTGCCCGGTCCTACATCAGCGGCAGAGCAGCGCTCATTGGCGATGCGGCGCACACGGTCCATCCACTGGCCGGTCAGGGTGTCAATCTGGGCCTGCTCGATGCCGCGGCACTGGCCGAGGTGGTCATCGACGCCAAGAACTCGGGCCGCGATCCGGGTGATTTTCGCGTTCTTCGGCGTTACGAACGCTGGCGCAAGGGCGAAAATCTGGTGGCGGCCCATGGCATTGACGCCATTGGCAGGCTGTTCCGTGCGAGGGGTCCGGTGACGGGAGCCTTGCGCCGCGCGGGCGCGGCTCTCGTAAACGAGACGCCTTTGGTGAAGAATGAGATCGTTCGACGCGCTATGGGTATCAGCGGCGACCTGCCGAAATTCGCCCGTCCGTCGGAAGCATGGCAAAAACAGGCATAGCGGAGAACAGGATGCCAGAGCGGGAACTGACCGGGCTGCTTGAAGAACTCGAATCGGAGCTGGACCGGAATCCGGACCTGAGCGATGAGGAACGGGCGGCGCTGGAGGAGTTGCGAAGCCGGATCGGCCATGTCCTCGAGTCCGAGCGGCCCGGCACGGCCCAGGAAGGGCATGGAGTGACAGAGCCATTGCGCAGCTATGTGGACAGGTTCGAGACATCGCACCCGACATTGACCATGATCCTTGGCCGGATCGCGGACGCGCTCAACAAAATGGGAATCTGATGTCCGGTCCGGACCGTTTCTTCTCCCAGGAGCCGCCCCGCCTGGGCAATCAATATCGCGAGGATCGGGCTTTCCGTTCGCTAATGTCGCGCCGTTTCGGAGAGCGGCTGCGCGACGTGGAACCGCTTTTCCGGGACATGGGCGAACTGGCCGGGGACGAGCTTTACCGGCTGCAGCTCGAGGATCGGCTCAATGAGCCGGTATTGACTCGGTGGGATGCCTGGGGGAACCGGATCGATCAGATCGAACTGTCGCCACTCTGGCGGAGGGCGGCCACGATCGCCGCCGAGTTCGGCCTGGTGGCGGAAGGCTATGAAAACCGATGGGGCCCGCTTTCCCGCAGCCTTCAATTCGGCCTGGTCTATCTTTTTCATCCGTCTTCCGACGTCTACACGTGTCCGCTGGCCATGACCGACGGTGCCGCCCGAACACTCATGGATTCCGGCAACAGGTCACTTGTCGAGCGCGCTGTCGGCCGGCTTCTGCATCGCGATCCGGCGCAGGCGTGGACCAGCGGGCAGTGGATGACCGAAGCCGCCGGCGGGTCAGACGTTGGGCATTCGGAAACCGTGGCCACCAGGCAACAGGGACACTGGAAGCTGAGCGGCCGCAAGTGGTTCACTTCGGCAGTGACGTCGGAAATGGCGCTGACGCTGGCCAGGCCGGAAGGCAATCCGTCGGGCAGCCGGGGACTGGCGCTCTTCTACGTCGAGACGCGCGATGAATCAGGTGCCCTTAACGGTATCCGGGTATGCCGTCTGAAGGACAAGCTCGGTACACGAAAAGTACCGACCGCGGAACTGATTCTCGAGGACACTGTTGCCCACCTGGTGAAGGGCACCAGCGGGGGCGTCGGCGACATCGTGCCCATGCTGCAGATGACCCGTACGTGGAACAGCGTTTGCGCCGTGGCGTCCATGCGGCGTGCGGTTGCCCTGGCAAGGGATTACGCCCGACGGCGGCATGCCTTCGGCCGGCTATTGGCAGAGCAGCCCCTGCATCTCGACACGCTGGCGGATATGCAGGGCGAAACCGAAGCCTGTCTGCACCTGTGCTTTCACCTCGTGGATCTCCTCGGGCGCAGGGAGTGCGGCGAATTGAGTGAACTGGCCGAGCAGGAGTTCCGACTGCTGACGTCGCTGACCAAGCTGACCACGGGAAGGATTGCGGCATTGTGCAGTCGCGAGGGGATCGAGGCATTCGGAGGCGCCGGGTACGTGGAGGATACGGGGCTGCCCGCCCTGTTCCGGGACAGCCAGGTGCTGCCGATCTGGGAAGGCACCACCAACGTGCTGTCCCTGGATCTCCTCCGGGCCCTTGCCGATGTTGGCGGCCTTGAGCCACTGTCGGCCCTGGTGAGGCGATGCCGCGCCGCCTGCTCGGATCCTCGGCTTGTCGAAGCGACCGTTCTCGCTGAATCCACCGTCAGGCGTCTGGTGGAGTGGTACGAACAGCGAACGGCGCCGGCGGAGCGAGATGCCCTGGAGGCGGGTGCGCGCCGACTGGCGCTGACTCTCGGTCGCGCCGTGGCGCTGGCGCTTCTGAGCGAACATGCTCAGTGGGCAATCGAAACCCGGGGTGACCATCGGTCCGCGGACGCCGCCTCACGTCTGGCGGCCAAGGGCTTTGGCAGGCTCTTCGATCCACCGCTGACGTCGACCCGACGCCTGGCGATGGATGAGGAATCGTGAAAGGCGGGATCTGGTTCGTTGTTGCGGCGATCACCGTCCTGGGACGCGGAGCGGCTGCTGACCAGGTGGAGACAAGCGGCGATGTTCTTCGGGTTGCCATCCCGGCGGCCGCCTACGCCCTGGCCTGGCGGCGAGACGACGCCGACGGGCGGAAGCAGTTCCTCGAGGCTTTTGCCGGAACCGTCGTTACCACCTACGCCCTGAAGAAAACCATCGACAAGTCTCGTCCTAACGGCGACGACGAGGCGTTTCCCTCGGGCCATGCAGCTACGGCCTTCGCCGGCGCGGCGTTTCTCCATCGCCGATATGGATGGCGGGACGCGTGGCCGGCCTATCTCTTGTCCGCTTATGTGGGGTGGACGCGCATCGATGCCGACGAACACGACGGCTGGGATGTCCTCGCCGGCGGCGCGATAGCCGTTGGCTGGAACTGGTGGCTGGTCGATCCCCGGGACAACACGAAGATCGTCCCGGTGGTGGGGCCCGACCGGGTCGGCGTGGCTTTCTCGATGCGGTGGTAGCGTCTAGTCTGCCGGCAGGAGGGCGTCGATCTTGGCGGCGCAGATGAAATCGTTCTGCGACAGACCGCCAATGGCGTGAGTCGAGTATCGCACCTTGCAGTGGCCCCACCCGACTTCCATGTCCGGGTGATGGTTCTCCGCGTTGGCAACCCAGGCTACGGCGTTGACGAAAGCCATGGTTTTGTAAAAGCCCTTGAAGTAGAAATCCCGATGGATCTCCGCGCCGTCTTCGGAAAGGCTCCAGTCGTCATGAAGTTCCCCCATCAGGGCCTCGGCTTCCTCGTGGCTCATGGGAGCGACACCGCCCTCGCAGGGTTCGCATCGTTTGGAAGTCAGATCGGTCATGTCAACCTCGGACGGTCAAAGGTAGGGATGTTCAGCCGGCGGCCTTCTGCTTGGGCGGGAACGTCGGTGCATGCATGCCGAGCCGGCGCGCCTCTACAATCATATCCAGCAGGTTCAATTGCGCCAGCCGGTAGAGATCGTCGGAACTCTGGATAACGAAATAGACCGTCTGATAGATGTCTATACGGTACGGTGTCCGAAGCGCATCGACGGGATCGAAGGGCTTGCGCACCGGCACATTGCTGTCGAGCGCGTACTGGACCTCGCCGATGGAGGAACATAGACCGGCACCGTAGGCTCGCAACTCCCTGCCCGGACGCCTGATGAGGCCGAACTCTACGGTGAACCAGTACAGACGGGCGAGCATGGCATGATCTTCCTTGCGGGCCGCTACGCCTGCCTTGCCGTAGGCGTGGCTGAAGGCAGCGAAACCCTCGTCGAGAAGCAACGGGCAGTGTCCGAAGACCTCGTGGAAGATGTCCGGTTCCTGCAGATACTCCATCTCGTCTCGGCAGCGGATGAAAGTGGCGGCAGGGAATTTTTTGTTGGCGAGAAGATTGAAAAACTCGGTGAAGGGTATGAGTGCGGGCACCGGCGCAACCTCCCAGCCGGTGCGTTGGCGGAGCACCTCCGAGACATCCGGCAACTGCGGTACGCGGTCTCGCGGCAGTCCAAGCTCCTCCAGATTATTCAGATAGGCGCTGCAGGCCCGGCCAGGAAGGATTTCCATCTGCCTCGCATAAAGTTCGCTCCAGATCCGGTTCTCCTCGTCCGAATACTGGATCAAGCCGTTGTCGTCCGGGATCTTGGAAGCGTATTTCGTGCTTTTGCCCATGCGCACCTCCGAGGCGAATGTTATTCGCATATTCTATCAGCCGGCCCTGCAGGGCCATGACGCGGTGCGACATACAGGGCTCGGTCGACCGGGATTCCTCAGCCGCTCCGCGGCCGGTAGGTCCTTTCCACGTACGCTTCGACCAGCGACTGGAATTCCTGCGCGATCGTGTCGCCTTTCAGGGTGACGGTCTTCTCTCCGTCTTCGTAAACGGGCGCCACCGGGCGCTCCCCGGTGCCCGGGAGACTGATGCCGATATTCGCATGTTTACTCTCCCCGGGGCCGTTCACGACACAGCCCATCACCGCAACGCTCATGTCCTCGACGCCCGCGTAGCGACGTCTCCACTCCGGCATGCGATCGCGGATATGGTCCTGGATCTGACGAGCCAGTTCCTGGAAGAAGGTACTGGTTGTCCGTCCACAGCCGGGACATGCGATGACCATCGGTGCAAACGCGCGCAGTCCCATGCTTTGAAGAATTTCCTGGGCGACGATGACTTCGCGGGTGCGATCACCGCCGGGCTCCGGCGTCAGGGAGATACGGATGGTGTCCCCGATACCCTCCTGCAACAGTACGGCCAGGGCGGCAGTCGAAGACACGATGCCCTTGGATCCCATACCCGCCTCGGTCAGGCCCAGGTGCAGGGGATAATCACAGCTCGCTGAAAGGGCCCGATACACGGCGATCAGGTCCTGCACGCCGCTCATCTTGCATGACAGAATGATCCGGTTTCGCGGCAGCCCCAGTTCCTCGGCGCGTTCCGCGCTTTCCAGCGCCGAAGCGATCATGGCCTGGTGGACGACCTCGTTGGCGTCTGCCGGGTTCTCGCTGCGTGAGTTCTCGTCCATGAGCCGCGTGAGCAAATCCTGGTCAAGACTTCCCCAGTTGACCCCGATTCTGACGGGGCGTTCATGTTTGCAGGCCACCTCGATCATGGCCGCAAATTGCGGATCCCGTTTGCTCCCCCGGCCGACATTGCCTGGATTGATGCGGTACTTCGACAGCGCATCGGCACAGTCCGGGTACCGGGTGAGGAGCTTGTGGCCGTTGAAATGAAAGTCCCCGACCAGCGGAACATTGATGCCCTGGGAGTGGAGCCTTTCGCGAATGCGGGCAACCGCGCCGGCGGCCGCTTCGTTATTCACGGTGATTCGCACCAGCTCCGAGCCGGCGCGAGCCAGATCGGCGACCTGGCGCACGGTCCCGTCGACGTCCGCGGTGTCAGTGTTCGTCATGGATTGCACGACCACGGGGGCCCCGCCGCCAATCAGTACATGATCGACGGCTACGCCTACGGTTTTTTTCCTGTGGATGCTCACGGTCATTTCGGGCAGTGCGGGCTCTGGCCGGCGCGGGGGCCGGGGGTGGAATTTTATCGTATCCCGCCGCGGTTGGCCGCGTGGCGGTGGTTCGGATATTATTCACGATCCAACGTAAAGGTTCCTCCGGAGAGATCCCCTTAGATGCGGGACGCCGAAGGCGCAACTCGCCCGTAAACGCTCAGGCAGAAGGACGGAAGGGACCGGGTTGGCTCTGGAGAGCGGTCGCGACGGCGACCCACCGAAGGTGAGCGGCCTTTGCGGGCGAACCCGCAGAGGCGGAATCTCTCAGGTAACCGGACAGAGGGGCGGCGGGCCGCCCCGCCCCCCCC
>JASFOT010000151.1:0-6090 GCA_050116375.1 Gammaproteobacteria bacterium
GCGGTTTCGTTTCCGGCGGGGTCGTGACTCATGGAGCATCCGCGGAGTCAGGGCGCTGGCCGTGGACGATATTCCCGAATCCCACGTGGAATTTGTCCGCCAGGCGGCCCGCCGTTACTTCAGCCGTAAGCGCTTCACGTCAGAACGGCGCGACCGCTTTCCCCACGATCTGGCCATCCTGGTCAATCCGGACGAGAGCGAGCCGCCGTCGGACAGGAAAGCCATCCAGAATTTCGTCCAGGCGGCCCGCCGGGAAGGTTTCAGCGTCGAGCTGATTGGCAGGGCCGACTATCACAGGCTGGCTGAGTTCGATGCACTGTTCATTCGCGAGACCACGTCGGTCAATCACCATACGTGGCGTTTCTCGCTCAGGGCCCAGTCCGAGGGTCTGGCCGTTATCGACGATCCGGATTCCATTCTGAAATGTGCCAACAAGGTTTTCCTGGCAGAGGCGCTCCGAGGGGCCCACATCCCCATTCCGGAGACCGTGATCGTCAGTCGTGACAATTACAAGGAGACGCTGGAGATTCTGGGTCTGCCGTGCGTACTCAAGCGGCCGGATTCATCGTTTTCCCAGGGCGTCGAAAAAGCCTCGAGTCGCGAGGAATTCAAGACGTTTGCGGACGAAATGTTGTCCAGTTCCGACCTGCTGATCGCGCAGGAATATATTCCGACCGAGTTCGACTGGCGAATCGGCGTGCTGGAAGGCCGGCCGCTTTTTGCATGCAAGTACTTTATGGCAAGAGGCCACTGGCAAATTTACAACTGGGACAGCAAGAAGCGCGCCGGGGTGTCCGGCGGCTGGGAGACCCTGGCGGTGGACGACGCCCCCTCCCAGGTTGTCGACACCGCCCTGGCCGCCGCTCGGCTGGTCGGCAACGGTCTGTACGGTGTCGATCTGAAGGATGTGGACGGCAGGGCTATCGTGATCGAGATCAACGACAACCCCAGCATCGAATCGCGAGTCGAGGACAAGGTGCTGGGCAATGAACTCTACGCGACAATAATGAGAGCGCTGCGGCGGCGAGTGGAAGCCCGACTCGAGGGCCGCCCCGGGGAAACCGGGTGAGCGCCGGCGCCCGCTGGCGTCTGTTCCAGGTCGTCGGCGTCGAATCGGAATACACCATCGTGGATCGGGAGACGCTGGGGGTCCGTCCCGTCGCCGACGAACTCCTGCGCGGTATGGCCGGTGAATATGTCAATGAAATAGAGCGGGACGGTTTCGGCTGGTCCAACGAACTCGTCTGCCACGTCATCGAGATCAAGACGAACGGCCCGGCGCCCGGGCTCCAGGGCCTGGCCGAGGGATTTCACGGGGAGATCCGATTTATCAACGAGCGACTTCGATCCTCGGGGGCAATGCTCCTCGGCACGGGCGCTCACCCCTGGATGAATCCCGACCGCGATACCCGGCTCTGGCCCCACGGAAACAGGGAGATTTATCAGCTCTACGACCGCATTTTCGACTGCCGCGGTCACGGCTGGTCGAACCTGCAGAGTGTTCATCTGAATCTGCCCTTCTGCGGCGACGACGAGTTCGGTCGTCTGCACGCCGCGGTGCGTCTTGTTTTACCGATCATCCCCGCCCTGGCGGCCAGCACGCCGGTGCTGGACGGCCAGGTCACCGGTTTCATGGATACACGCCTGGAGACATACCGCCACAACCAGGATCGCATCCCCTCGATTGCCGGGTGCGTGATTCCGGAACCGGCATTCACCGAGCACCAGTACGGGCAAAAGATTTTTGATCGCATTCGCGCGGACATCGCGCCACACGATCCGCACGGTGTCCTCGATGTGTTGTTCCTCAATTCCCGGGGCGCCATAGCGCGCTTCGATCGCAACGCGATCGAGATCCGGGTGATCGATATTCAGGAGTGCCCGCAGGCGGACATGGCGGTGGCGGAGGCAATCATTGCGGCCGTCCGGTTGCTTGCCGATGAGGCAACGATTCCCCTGTCGGAGCAGCAGGCGTGGCCTGAGGATCTGCTGGCGGACATTTTTCTGCGCGTCGTTCGCGACGGCGAGCAGGCGGTCATCGGCGATGCGGATTACCTGGCATCTATGGGAATTCGGGAACGCCGCATGACCGCCGGATCGGTATGGAGAGCACTGGCCGAGCGCAATTCCGATCGTATCGCGCCGGAACACCAGCGCGCTCTGCGGCGAATTCTGACCGAGGGGACTCTGGCCCGGAGGCTCGTGCTGCGTCTGGGCCCGCGGCCGGGCCTGGACACTCTCATGAAGGTGTACCGTGAACTGGCTGGATGTCTTGCCGAAAATCGGCTGTGGCCATGACCCGCTGGCTTCTGACCTGCGAACACGGTGGCTGCAGGGTGCCGTCACCGTGGAAGCCTCTTTTCTCGCGAGCCCAGGACGTGCTGCATTCTCATCGTGGATGGGACAGGGGAGCGCTCTGCACCTTTCGTCACCTGGTGCCGGAAATTGCCGACGCCGCCTTTTACGCCACCACGACGCGTCTTCTGGTGGATCTCAACCGCTCTCCGGGACATCGTGACCTTTTCTCCGAGTTCACCCGCGACCTGGGCGAGGGCGAGCGGCGTCGGATACTGGATACGCTCTATTGGCCTTACAGGGGCAAGGTCCTGCAGCAGGTGAAGCGCTGGCGGGCGGCCGGGCACGTGGTCATTCATATTTCCGTTCACAGCTTCACGCCTGTCATGAACGGTGTGCCGCGGAATGCCGACATCGGGCTTCTATACGATCCCGGTCGTCGGCTGGAGAGGGAACTCTGCCGGCGCTGGCGCACGATCCTCCTGGACACGGCGCCCCATCTTCGCACGCGCCTGAACTACCCCTATCGAGGCACGGCGGACGGTCTCACGAAACATCTTCGCCGGGAATTCCAGCAGGGCTACGCAGGCGTCGAGCTGGAACTCAACGAAGGCAACGTGGGAAGGCGCTGCGCGAAAGTCGCGAGCCGGATTCTCGGCTCCCTGCATAGCCTCAGGGCGGAAATCGACGGTTAGAGATGCTCATCAATGCCAGCAGCAGGATGTTGAGCGGCGGAAAGAAAGCCAGCAGCGCGCTGGAAATGGTAATTGCAACCGGTGAACGCGTACCTCGGCTGGCGACCTTCCATGTGCCGAGCGTGATCAGCGCGCTGGCGAAGAGCCATGCTCCGGCCAGCCATGCCAGGGTGGAAACATCGAAAGAAATCATCTCGTTTTCCTCCGGACCGGACATCAGGCGGGGCCGATTCGCGGCCCCGCCTGATGGTCGTCGTTCTAGTTGTGCCAGCAGAAGGCATTGCCCTGATCGTCTCTCACGCAGACCGTATGCGCAGGCAGCTGTTCGCTCCGGAATCCCTCCGGCCAATCCACGCCGTACATGTCGGCGCGCCTGCGAAAGCGGTCGAAGTTCTCGCCAAGCGTAAAGAGTCCCTGATAGTTGTCGAAAGCCGAGGCCGAGTCAGGGATTCTGTTGCCGTCGCTGTCGATGGCCGAGCCCGGCTTGTACCGGTAAACGAACATGTGTCCGCTGGTGAGGCTGTCGATTCGTTGCAGCGTAAAAAGGGCGCGTGACCCATCGGGAAACTCAACCTCCGCGAGGATGGGGCTGTTGAAGACCGTCTTGAGCATCATCAGGGCCGCACCGACCAGGGAACCGATCCGGGTCGGCAGGTGACGATTGAGCTGCTCGGAGACAACCGTCTGATTGAACTCGCTGCCGATTACCGATTCCGCGTTTCGGATCGGAAAATCCGCGGGAAGCACGATATTGGGTTTAAGACCCGTGGAAACGTATTGCCATTCGTTGCGGGCGTTCCTGAAGTAGGTCATATATTCCGATGTCGGGGTTCTCTTCACGGCGTGGTTTGTCTTGATTCGGTTTTCCCGTTCCGCGATCACCCGGTAGCGGCGCAGGAGGTTCTGTGGCGTGTCAGCGACGTAAACGTCGTAAACCCCCGCAGGAGCGGAGTAGGGGACCTGGGCTTCGGCTGTGCGGGCGGCCTTGCGGTCCGAGCAGTTGTGGCACGCAACGATGGCGGGGGCGCTGGCGAGCGCTGCGGCACCATGACTGAAGGCCAAGGCGGCGAGAAGAGCATGAAAGACGATTCGCATAATGAACTCCCTGTTCCTGCGGTCGTTGAAAATCCCGGCTTCCTGCCGGTCCCGGTGATCATATTGTCGGAAGGCTGCTCACGGAATAACCGGTTGAATTGGGGCGAAGTGACGCGAAATCGTCTATTTTGAGTGTCCTACACCGGGGAGGTCAGTTTTGAACGCAGAGCGAACCTATTCAGACGGGCACAACGAGGCCGGCGAGACCTCCGCCAAGCGCAGGGTATTCGAGATCATCTTTCTGTCCGATACGCCGTCCGGAAAGATCTTCGATGTCATTCTGCTGCTGGCTGTCGCGACCAGCGTCGTGGTGGTGATGCTCGAGAGCGTGGCTGTTTTCAGGATCGATTACAGACAGTTCTTCTGGGTTACAGAATGGTTTTTCACTCTGTTGTTCACGCTCGAGTACCTGGTGAGGATATGGTGCGTGCGCTACCCCCGGCGTTACATGACGAGTTTCTTCGGCGTCGTGGATTTGTTCGCCATACTGCCCACGTACCTGGCGCTGCTGGTGACCGGCGCCGGCTCTTTACTCGTTATCCGGGTGTTCCGGCTCCTCAGGCTGTTCCGTATCCTGAAACTCAGCCGCTACGTGGGCGCGGGAGACATTCTCGTCGAGGCTCTGGTCAACAGCCGGCGCAAAATCATCGTTTTTCTCTACTCGGTTCTGACCATCGTGATTATCTGTGGCGCCCTCATGTACATCATCGAGGGGCCCGAGAACGGGTTCACGAGCATCCCCCGCGGGGTGTACTGGGCGATCGTCACGCTGACCACCGTGGGCTACGGCGATATCACCCCGGGTACCATTCTCGGCCAGGCCCTGTCGTCTGTCGTGATGATCATGGGCTACGGCATCATTGCGGTTCCCACCGGAATCTTTGCGGCTGAACTGCGCGGCGTGATGATAAGCCACCGGGAGGTGGTGAAATGCCGGGAATGCGGCCGCACCGGCCACGACGAGGACGCGAAGTTCTGCAAGCACTGCGGCGGTGACCTGCGATCCCTGGAGCTGTACAAGGGCGAAGACTGAATTCCGGGGCGAGTGTTTCAGCCCCGGTACAGCGTGCCGAAGATTCGATCGCCTATGGGGTAGGTGATGTTGAAGTTGTATCGCTGCATAAGCTCGGGCCGGTGGTGCAGGGTGTGGAGACCTCTCAGCCGGGCCATCATGGGAAGTCTGGCGACCCAGGTATCCCGGGGAGCGTGATAGGCGAAGTGCAGCAACTCGTAATTGAGGAAATAGCCGATCGCGGTGGCCACGAACAGAAGCGCCGCATTGGCGGAGAAAATCCACGAAACCAGTAATCCTGCCGGGGCCGCGAACGCCAGTAGATAGAAAACGATGAGGGCAGGCGGGAACAGCACAGCCTTGAAATCCCGGGGACTTTCGAAGGCCATGGCGTCCTCCCGGAAAAACCGGTGGTGCTGCCGCGTATGTCGATCGTAGATCAGCCGCAGTCCGGGTTTCGGATGGTGCATCGGTCCCCGGTGGCCAAGGTATTCGACCAGATTCGCGTAGAGAAAGGTAATGGGCACGGTCAACCATTCCAGGGGCTTGATCTGCTCCAGTCCGGCTACGCACCATCCGATCGCCACGACGCAGACGGTGACGGTAAAGCCCAGGTGCAGCCAGCCCCGGTAGCCTGCGCCGACGTGCTCCAGACGATAGCGACGGCGGAATGCCGCGACCGCAGCCGGTAGAGAGCCTGATGTCGGAGAGCCGGAATCCATTCGCCAATGGAAAACGAGTGGTCGCCGGGGGTCAAGGTTTCTCGATTCCCCGAGTGGCGGCGGGACAAAAGCCTTTTGCGGTTCTTTTTGATCCGGCGCTCGAGGAGCCAGGCGGGCGGGCTTTCGTTCTTGTGAGCCAGGAGAGCTGGTAGCCAGGCCTCGGATCGGCGGCTTTCAGCGTGAAGCACTTCACAGTACCGCGCCCGGGGAACTGCTATTTTGCCTGGGTGGACAGTCCTCCGGACACGAAGGGAAATCCTTATCCGGCGGT
>JASFOT010000152.1:0-6086 GCA_050116375.1 Gammaproteobacteria bacterium
CAGGTCGCCAGCATATTGCTGGGACTCTTTGTCGGCGTGGGCGCCTGGGAGTGGTCGCGGCTCGCCGGGATCACCTCGGTCCCCCGTCAGGCCATGTTCGTGTCGGGATGCGTGCTGGTGGGCCTTGTCGCCATAACGCTTTCGAGACAGGGCGCACTGCCATTGCTCCAGTGGGCGGACGTGGTCGTCTGGGTTGCGGGACTTTTCTGGATGGTTCGATTCCCTGTTCCGATACCCCGGGCTTTTGCGGTTGGCTCCGGCCTGCTGGTGCTGCCGCTGGGATGGCTGTTCCTGACGATCCTGCTCACCCAGTGGGGCGCTCTCTGGGTACTGTTCCTGTTTGCCGTGACGGCAGGCGCGGATGTGGGCGCTTTTTTCACCGGCCGGGCCTTCGGCCGCCACAAGCTCGCGCCCGCGGTGAGCCCCGGCAAGACCTGGGAAGGCGTTGCCGGCGGTCTGGTTTGCGCAGGCGTGGTCGGTCTGGCTGCCGCGGCCTGGTTTGATCTTCCCGCCGTTCCGGCTGTTCTGGTGGCCGCCGGTATCGCAGCATTCTCGATCATTGGCGATCTGACGGTCAGCATGCTCAAACGCGACGTAGGGCTCAAGGACAGCGGCTCGATCTTCCCGGGACACGGGGGGGTGCTCGACCGGATCGACAGCCTTCTGGCGGCTATCCCCCTGTTCCTCATCGGTTTCGGCGGGATGCTGGTTCCGTGACGACGGGCGTTGTCATACTGGGCTCCACCGGGAGCGTTGGCATCAGCACCCTGGACGTGATCCGGAGAAACCCGACGCGATTCCGCGTCGAAGCCCTGACCGCCTTCAACCGGGTCGCCGATCTGGCGGCGCAATGTGCGGAATTTCGCCCCCCTCTCGCGGTGGTCGCGGACGAAACGGCAGCCGGGGCGCTGGAAACGGAACTCCGCAGCGCTGGTCTGGATACCGAGGTGGCTGCCGGTCAATCGGGTCTGGCGATGGCGGCCGCGCGGTCGGCAGGGGACATCGTGGTGGCGGGAATCGTCGGTGCCGCGGGTCTCCTTCCCACGCTCGAGGCGGCCCGTGCGGGAAAGCGGCTGCTCCTGGCAAACAAGGAGTCCGCCGTGATGGCGGGCGGGTTGCTGATGGCCGCGGTCCGGGAAAACGGGGCCACGCTGATTCCCATCGACAGTGAGCACAACGCGGTTTTCCAGTGTCTGCCGGATGGCCGTGCAGGATCGGGTTCCGGGATCACCCGCATCTTGCTGACGGCCTCCGGAGGCCCGTTCCTTGACCTGCCCGCGGACCGGTTTGCGGACGTGACTCCGGAACAGGCCTGCAACCATCCCAACTGGGATATGGGCCGCAAGATCTCGGTGGATTCGGCAACCATGATGAACAAGGGCCTGGAGGTGATCGAGGCCTGCCTGCTCTTCGACCTGTCGGTGGACAGGGTGCAGGTCGTGGTGCACCCCCAGAGCATCGTGCACTCGCTGGTCGAGTACCGCGACGGGTCTGTACTGGCGCAGCTCGGCAATCCGGACATGCGGACACCCATCGCTCACGCGCTCGCCTGGCCGGAGCGGGTGGATTCCGGCGTGGGCAGGCTCGATCTGGTCGCCATCAGTCGCCTGGATTTCCGGGACCCGGACAGCCGGCGTTTCCCTTGCCTACGGCTGGCGGCGGATGCGGCCAGGGAGGCGGGTTCCGCGCCCATCTGGCTGAACGCCGCCAACGAAGTGGCGGTGGAGGCTTTCCTGGACGGACGTATTCCATTTCCGGCAATTGCCGGGATTATCGAGGCGGTTCTGGCAAAATGTACGGATTCGGCGCCCGATTCCCTCGAAGCGATTCTCCAGATCGACGGGAAAGCTCGGGCGGTGACTCGGGAGAAATTGTCTTCGTTCGCAATCTAAAAGATTCATGCCTGAAATACTGACTTCGATTCTCGCTTTCATCGTGGCCCTGGGTCTGCTCGTGGCGGTGCACGAATATGGGCACTTCTACGTGGCGCGGCGCCTGGGTGTGAAGGTCCTCCGTTTCTGCATCGGATTCGGCAAACCCATCTGGAGCAAGGTGGCCGGTCGCGACAAGGTGGAATATGCCGTCGCGGCGATACCTCTCGGCGGTTACGTCAAGCTGCTGGACGAGAGAGAAGGTCCGGTTCCGGAAGAGGACCTGCCGAGGGCCTTCACCCGCCAGACTCCGCCTCGCCGCATCGCGATCCTTGCCGCCGGGCCCGCCTTCAATTTCATATTCGCTATCGCCGCCTACTGGCTGATGTTCGTCACCGGCGTGGTGGCCATGAAGCCGCTGATCGGCGAGGTCGCGCCGCAATCGCTTGCTGCCGACTCGGGGATCCGGCCCGGAGACCGGATTGTCAGCGTGGCGGGCAAGGATACGGACACCATGATGGATGCCCAGCTCGCCATGGTCTCGCAAATTGCCTCCAGCGGGCGGGTGCCCATGACCGTGGCCGACGAGGACGGCAACCGGCGACAGGTCGAGATGGTCATCGACGGTGAGCGCAGCGAATACACCGAAGACCTGGGCGCTCTCTGGTCACGTCTCGGCATGGAGCCCTGGCGACCGCTGTTGCCGCCGGTTCTGGGAGACATCTCGCCGGAGGGCACGGCAGCGGCGTCCGGGCTCGAGCCGGGGGACCTGATCCTCAGGGCCGACGGAGAATCCGTAAGGGATTGGTCGAGCTGGGTCGACTACGTCAGGGAGCGACCGGGCCAGATCGTGGAGGTGGTCATCGAGCGGGGCGGCGAGGAAATGTCTCTGGCCCTCGACATCGGCACGGCAGACACCGAAGACGGGGTCATCGGCCGGATCGGGGCGGGTGTGCGGGTGCCGGAAGACCTGTTCAGCGACGCCGTTACCCGGCAGCAGTACGGACCCTTTGCCGCCGTCGGGCAGGCTGCGGTCAAGACCTGGGAGATGTCCTCCGTGACCGTGAGCCTGCTGTATCGGATGCTGACCGGCGACGTGTCGCCCCGCAACATCAGCGGACCCATCAATATCGCTCAGGCGGCCGGGTACACCGCCAGCGCCGGTCTCGCCGCCTTTCTGAATTTCCTCGCCATCGTGAGTATCAGTCTCGGGATTCTGAATCTTCTGCCGATCCCCATGCTGGACGGCGGACAGATTGCCTACCAGGTCGCCGAGATGGTCAAGGGAAGCCCGGTTTCGGAGCGGGCCCAGATGATCGGCCAGCAGGTCGGCATCGTGCTGTTGCTGCTCCTGATGAGTTTCGCTTTCTATAACGACATCGTGCGCCTGGCGAACTGAAGGATCTCCGAATCTATGTCCAGCCGACGGCTACTCCTGGTCCTGACCGCCATCTTGCTGGCCGGATTCGCCGTTCAGGCGACCGCCCAGTCGGGCTTCGTCGTGCGGGACATGAGGGTGGAAGGGCTGCAGCGGATCTCCGAGGGTACGGTCTTCAACTATCTGCCTGTCAGTGTCGGGGACACGGTGGATACGGTCCGCGTAGAGGAAGCCATGAGGGCCCTGTACGGGACCGGACTGTTTCAGGACGTGGAGTTTCGCCGGGACGGGGGCACGCTGGTCATCGCCGTCAGGGAAAGGCCGTCCATCAAGTCATTCACGATTTCCGGCAACAAGGACATCGAGACCGAGGATCTGGAGGATTCCCTGCGACAGGTCGGACTGGCAACGGGCAAGACCTTCAATCGATCGGTGCTGGAGAACGTCCGGCAGATCCTGACCGAGCAGTATTACAGTCAGGGCAAATACAGCGTCATTATCGATGCCGACGTCCGGGAAGAGGACGACAACACTGTCAGTATCGCCATCGACATCAAGGAGGGCGAGAGGGCCAGGATCCGCCAGATCAATGTCGTGGGCAACACCGCTTTCGACGACGAGGAACTGCTCGACGCCTTCCAGCTCAAGACGCCCAACTGGCTGTCCTTCTACCGGCAGGACGACCGTTATGCGCGGGAGGCGCTGCTGGGTGACCTGGAAACC
This sequence comes from Gammaproteobacteria bacterium, assembly GCA_050116375.1. GTDB lineage: Bacteria > Pseudomonadota > Gammaproteobacteria > Steroidobacterales > XN24 > JAHEFR01. The sequence continues at coordinate 3,973 of JASFOT010000152.1, forward strand.
CTGCGGTCCTTCTACATGGACCGCGGCTATGCCGCTTTCGAGATTGTGTCCACCCAGGTGGCCATTTCGCCGGACCGGCAGAATATCTACATCACGGTCAATATTGCGGAGGGCGAGCCCTTTGTCATCACCGACATCGAACTGGCCGGTGACCTGGTGGTGCCCGAGCAGCAGCTCCAGGCCCTGGTGCTGGCCAAGCCCGGCCAGACATTTTCCCGCCGCCTGCTGACACAGACCGCCGATCTCATCAGCTATCGCCTGGGCGAAGAGGGATATGCATTCGCCCGGGTCGAGCCCGTGCCGGACATCGATGCGGAGAACCAGGAGGTCTCCGTCACCTTCTACGTGGATCCGGGCAAGCGGGCCTACGTGCGCAGGATCGCTTTCGAAGGCGTGTCTTCCATTCAGGATCAGGTGCTGCGGCGGGAGATGCGGCAGATGGAAGGCGCATTCCTTTCCAACCGGGCAGTGGAAAGATCCGAACAGCGTATCAGACGGCTACCGTTCATCGAGGAAGTCGCGACGGAGACCAAGCCGGTGAGCGGCAGTGACGATCTGGTAGACGTGGATTTCTCCATCACCGAAGGACAGCCGGGTACTTTCGGCGGGGGCCTCGGATACTCCGCCTCCCAGGGCGTTCTGCTCAACGGCAATTTTGTGCATACCAATTTCCTCGGCACGGGGAACCGGATCGAGGCGGACATCAATACCAGCGAGTACATCACGGTTTACCGCGCGCTTTATACCAATCCCTACGTGACGCCTGACGGTGTGTCCCGCACCATCTCGCTTTCCTACCGGGACGTGACCCAGTTCACCAGCGGCGCGTCGGATTTCGATACCCAGACCTGGACTTTCGGAATGGAGTGGGGCTATCCCATCTCGGAATACTCGAGGATCCGATTCGGCTTCGCCGTGGCGGACACGGAACTTTCCGCCGGAGACGGCAGTTCCCTGCAGGCAAGGGAGTGGGTCGGCCGCAACGGTAATCCTTCCCTGGAGATCATCGAGCTGGAGAACGGGAACGAGGTGATCTTCACCAAATCCGACTTCATCAGCTATGAATTGCTGGCCGGATGGATTTACGACAGCCGGAACCGGGCCATGTTTGCGGACAGGGGTGCCCGGCAATCGCTGGCTTTTGCCGTTACCGGCCCCGGCAGCGAAGTGCAGTATTTCACCTCCCGTTTCAATTACACCAAGTACTGGCCCATCCGGGGGCAGTGGGCCCTGAAGCTGGCCGGAGACTGGGCCTATGCCCAGGAGCTCGGCGACACTACCGCCACGCCGCCCTACAAGCGATATTTCGGCGGCGGGCCCAACAGCGTCCGTGGTTTCAAGGAAGGCCGGCTCGGTCCCAGGGACAGCCTGAATAATCCTTACGGCGGTAATATTCTCATTGCCAACCAGCTGGAACTGGTGGTGCCGATTCCCGAGCAGTGGCAGAACAAGGGCCGGCTCAGTTTGTTCTTCGATTCCGGTAATGTATTCTCCGACGACGGCACTTCATTCTTCGAGCTGGACGAAGAGGGCAATGTTTACAAGGCGGATTACAGTTTCGACATTAGCGATATGCGATATTCGACAGGCATCGCAGCGGAATGGCTTTCGCCGCTCGGCGTGTTCCGCTTCAGCTACGGATTCCCCTTGAACGACGAGGCAGAGGATGAGACCGAGAACTTCCAGTTCTCGATAGGCTCGGCGTTCTGATTGAACAACAGAATTGATAAGGACGGATTTTCATGAAGGCTTACAGGCTCGGCTTGTGCTTGGCGCTGCTCGCGGTCCTTCTGTTCGGAACCAGCAGCGTCTGGGCCCAGAGCATCAAGGTGGGAGTGGTCAACTTCGCTCGCCTCCTGGAGGAAGCACCCCAGTCCCAGGCATCCCAGCGCGTGCTGACTGAGGAATTTTCGCCTCGCGAGCGGGACATCCGCGGTCAGGAACAGCAGCTCAAGCAGATCGAGGAACGTCTCTCTCAGGGCGAAGGCTTCATGGGGGAGGAGGAGCGGCAGCAGCTTGAACGCGACGCCCGGGACCTGCAGCGAGAGCTCAACCGCAGCAAATCCGAGTTCAACGAAGACCTGAGCCTGCGCCGCAATGAGGAGCTGGGCAAA
>JASFOT010000153.1:0-6048 GCA_050116375.1 Gammaproteobacteria bacterium
TCGCCGGCAAGCTGCTGGACGAAGCGAATCCGGGGCTGATCGCGGCCCTCCAGTGGATGGAGGAGCGAGATGAGCACCGGTTTGTCTCGCCCGAGGATCGATCCTACCCCTCCCGGCTGCGGGAGCTTCCGGACCCGCCCGCCGGTCTCTTCGTCCACGGCCGGACCGATATCCTGGAAGATCCGATGATCGCCATGGTGGGAAGTCGGAACCCCTCGCCGGGCGGGCTGGAAAATGCCTTCGAGTTCGCCAGCTATCTGTCCCGTTGCGGACTCGCGATTGTCAGCGGCCTGGCCCTGGGCGTCGACGGCGGAGCTCACCGGGGCGCGCTGGCGGGCGGATCTCCCACCGTCGCCGTTTGCGGAAACGGCCTGGACCGCATTTACCCGCCCCAGCATCGCGATCTCGCCGCGGCCATCGCCAGAAACGGGGCCGTCGTGTCCGAGTTCCCGCCCGGAGTCCCGCCCCGCAGGGAAAACTTTCCCCGAAGGAACAGAATCATCAGCGGGCTTTCCCTGGGAGTTCTCGTGGTCGAGGCCGGACTTCGCAGCGGTTCGCTCATCACCGCCAGACTGGCCGGCGAACAGGGACGGGAAGTTTTCGCCATTCCCGGGAGTATCCACAATCCGATGACGAAGGGCTGCCACCTGTTGATCAAGCAGGGGGCAAAACTGGTGGAGTCGGCGGAAGACATCCTGGCGGAGCTACGGTCCGTCATCGACCTGGGATCCGCGCCGGCGAATCAGGCGCTATCGGGAGAAGAAGCGTCCGACGAAGGACTGGCACCGGAGTACGTTGATTTTCTGGAGCTTTGTGGCCACGACCCCTTTTCGGTGGACCAGATGGTGGCCCGCACGAAATTGACCTCGGCGGAGGTTTCCTCCATGCTCCTGATCCTGGAGCTCCAGGGATTTGTGGAGTCCGGACCGGGTGGCCGTTATTCCCGGACGTCAAAGAGGTCTTGATATGACGGAAAACGTGCTCGACGTACTCATGTATCTTTTCGAGACCTATACCGACGCTGATTCAGAACCGGAGGCCGACCGCAACGCGCTGCGTGCAGAACTGGAACGCGCCGGTTTCGGATCCGGCGAGATCAGCAAGGCCCTGGACTGGCTGGACGGTCTCGCATCCCGGGACGAGGATCCGGAGTGGGAATCGCCCACGGAGCGGGCATCCCGGGTATTCAGTAATTTCGAGACCTCCCGGCTTGATGCCGCGGCCCGCGGCTACATTATGTACCTGGAGCAGATCGGCATCCTTTCGGCGGCCCAGAGAGAACTCGTGATTGACCGCGTCATGGCGCTGGAGACAGAGGAGATCGAGGTCGAACAGATCAAGTGGGTGGTGCTGATGGTGCTATTCAGCCAGCCCGGACAGGAAGCCGCCTACGCGAGGATGGAAGATCTGGTCTTCGAGGACAGTGTTTCCGAGGCGCACTGAACCGCAGACGAGTTGAGGACATACAAGGGCCGTGGCGGTAGTCACGGCTCGTTTTTTTGACATGAGCAAGCATCTGATAGTCGTGGAATCGCCGGCCAAGGCGAAGACCCTGGAGAAATACCTTGGCAAGGACTTCGTGGTCCTCGCCTCGTACGGCCATGTACGCGATCTGGTCCCCAAGGAGGGCGCCGTCGATCCGTCGCGGAACTTTGCGATGAACTACGAGGTCATCGACAGAAACCAGAGGCATGTGGACGCCATCGCCCGGGCGCTGAAAAAGGCCGACGCCCTTTACCTGGCGACGGACCCGGACCGCGAGGGGGAGGCAATATCCTGGCATCTTCACGAGATCCTCAACGAACGGGGACTCTTGAACGGTAAGCCGGTTCACCGGGTGGTTTTCCACGAAATCACGCGCAGCGCCATCGAGGAAGCGATCGAGCACCCGCGACACCTGTCGGATGATCTGGTCGATGCCCAGCAGGCGCGGCGTGCCCTGGATTACCTGGTGGGCTTCAACCTCTCTCCGCTCCTCTGGAAGAAGATCAGGCCGGGCCTGTCCGCGGGTCGTGTCCAGAGCCCGGCCCTGCGGCTGATCGTGGAACGGGAACGCGAGATCGAGAATTTCAAGCCGCGCGAGTACTGGACCATCGAAGCGGAGGCAGAAGCGGACAACCAGCGCTTCCGGGCCAAGCTGTCGCGGCTGGGCGGAGAAAAGGTAGCCCAGTTCACGGTGACGGATGGTGACACCGCCGCCGAAGTGGAGCAGTCCCTGCGCCAGGCGGCGGCAGGAAAGCTCGTCGTGCTCTCGGTGGAAAAGAAGCAGCGCCGTCGAAATCCGGCGCCGCCGTTCACCACTTCGACTCTTCAGCAGGAAGCCTCGCGAAAACTCGGGTTTACCGCCCAGCGCACAATGCGTGTCGCTCAGCGGCTTTACGAGGGTATCGATGTGGGCGAGGGCTCGGTCGGTCTCATCACTTACATGCGAACCGATTCCGTGGCGCTGGCCAATGAAGCAGTGAGCGAAATGCGCGGCGTCATCGCCGAACGCTACGGGAAGGAATTCCTGCCGGAGAAACCCAGGTTCTACAAGACGCGCTCAAAAAACGCCCAGGAAGCCCACGAGGCGGTTCGGCCGACCTCCGCTTCCAGACATCCCGACTCGGTCGAGCGGTTTCTGGATCGGGATCAGCACCGGCTCTACGAACTCATCTGGAAACGGGCGCTCGCCTGCCAGATGGCGAGCGCGGTATACGACACGGTGGGCGTTGACTTGCGACCCGAGGGTGACGCCTCCGGGAACAACCTGTTTCGCGCTACCGGCTCGGTGCTCGTAAAACCCGGGTACCAGGCTGTGTATCAGGAAGGCAAGGACGACAGGCCGGACGAAGACACAGACAAGCTGCTGCCGGCCATGGCCCCGGATCAGCAGGTGGACCTTCTCGATATCGTCAGCGAGCAGCATTTCACGGAGCCGCCGCCACGATACAGCGAGGCGAGCCTCGTCCGGGCGCTGGAGGAATACGGTATCGGGCGCCCCTCCACCTATGCGTCGATTATCTCGACGCTGCAGAACCGCGAATACGTCGAAATGGATCGGCGACGTTTTGTGCCGACGGACGTTGGAAGAATCGTCAACCGGTTTCTCACCGACCATTTCGACCAGTACGTGGACTACGAATTCACCGCCCGGCTGGAAGACGAGCTCGACGCCATCTCGCGGGGCGAAGAGGACTGGGTGCCGCTACTGAAGCGCTTCTGGCAGCCGTTCATCGACCAGGTCAAGGACAAGGAGACTTCGGTAACACGGGCAGAAGCCGCCCAGGCCCGGGAACTCGGCACGGATCCGGAGTCCGGCCGCGTGATGAGCGTGCGCATGGGCCGCTTTGGTCCGTTCGTCCAGATAGGACGACGGGAGGACGAAGAAAAACCCCGGTTCGCCGGCCTTCGCCCGGGACAAAACATCGATACCATCACGCGGGAGGAAGCCCTGGAGTTGTTCAAGCTCCCGAGGGTCCTGGGGAAGACCCCGGACGGCGAGGAGGTTTCCGCCAATATCGGCCGCTACGGACCGTACGTGAGATACGGTCGCAAGTTCGTTTCCCTCGGCGACGACGATCCGTTCACCGTGACCCTGGACCGGGCGCTGGAACTCATCGAGGAAAAGAAGAAAGCCGATGCGAACCGCCTGATCCGCGAGTTCGAGGACGCGGGTATACGGATCCTCAACGGTCGCTACGGACCTTACATCACCGATGGCAAGAAGAATGCGAGGATTCCCAAGGACAGGGAGCCTGATTCCCTTTCCCTGGAGGAATGTCGCGAGGCGCTGGCCAAGGCCCCGGCACGGGGGTCCCGAAAGAAGAAGGCAGGTGGAAGGAAGGCGACCTCGAAGAAGTCCACAAGCCGCAAGAAATCCAAGGCCAAACGCAAGGCCTCAGCAGACTGAAGGCAGCAGGCTGATGGTACCGTCGGGGCCACTGCGTTACGCGGCGCGCGTCATCCAGGCCGGAGGCGTTGTCGCCTATCCCACGGAGTCGGTCTTCGGTCTCGGCTGCGATCCCCTGGAACTGCCGGCGGTAGAGCGCATCATTAACTGCAAGGGCAGATCGGCTGCGGCCGGTTTGATTCTTCTGGCCGATGATTATTCCCGTCTGAGACCTTTCATCGAGCCCGGCGAGCAGGAAGAAGCGCGTATGCTCGCAACCTGGCCGGGTCCCGTCACATGGGTCTGTACGGCATCGGCGGCGGCGCCGCCCTGGATTACCGGCGGCAGGGCGACGGTTGCGGTTCGCGTCACCGGACATGAGATATCCGCGGCGCTCTGCCGGGCAGCCGGAATGGCCATCGTCTCTACCAGCGCAAATCGCAGCGGACGTCCGCCGTGCCGGAGTGCCGTGCAGGTGCGGCGCCGATTGTTTCGGGATGTGGATTACATACTTGCCGGTCGTACGGGAGGTCGCAGACGGCCATCGGAGATCCGCGATGCGCGTACCGGCGACATACTGCGGGCTGGCTGACACAGGGAACCGAGCGGATGGGCATAAGTCAACACGACATCGATGCGGTGGAAGCCTGGCTGAGGCGCCTCCATGACAGTCTTACCAGACAGCTCGGTCAGCTGGATGGCGGAGAAGGGTTCCGATCGGATTCCTGGGAACGGCCGGCCGGCGGGGGCGGCGAAAGCCGGGTGCTCGAATCGGGACGACTGTTCGAGAAAGCGGGGATCAATTTTTCCCTGGTGCACGGCGATCGCCTGCCGCCCTCCGCCACGGCACGAAGACCGAAGCTGGCGGGACGAGCCTTCCGTGCCATGGGCGTGTCCATGGTTCTGCATCCGAAAAATCCCTATGTTCCCACCACCCATGGTAACTGGCGGTTCTTCGTGGCCGAGAGCCCCGAGGAGCCTCCTGTCTGGTGGTTCGGGGGCGGGTTCGATCTCACGCCGTATTACGGTTTTCGTGAAGATGTGGTGCACTGGCACCGCACGGCAAAGTCCGCCTGCGACGGATTTGGAACCGATATTTATCCCCGGTTCAAAAAATGGTGTGACGAATATTTTTTTCTCAAACATCGCAACGAACCCAGAGGCGTGGGCGGCCTGTTCTATGATGACCTGAGCGAATGGGGTTTCCGGAAATGCTTCGATTTCTCGCAGACCGTGGCTGACGCTTTCGTGCCTGCCTACCTGCCGATTGTGGAGCGCCGGCGGCATACGCCCTACGGAGAACGGGAACGGGACTTCCAGACTTATCGCCGGGGCCGTTACGTGGAATTCAATCTGGTTTACGACCGGGGAACTCTCTTCGGACTGCAGTCAGGCGGCCGAACCGAATCCATACTCATGTCACTGCCGCCGGTGGTTCAATGGCGATACGACTGGCATCCGGATCCCGGGTCGCCGGAACAGACCCTCTACGATGAATTCCTTCACCCGAAAGACTGGCTGGGTCTCGGCGCATGAACCGGGAGCCGACGCCCTTCCATCTGGCCTTCCCTGTCTCGGACCTGGAGGCCACCCGCAAGTTTTATCGTGACAAGCTCGGCTGCCGGATCGGGCGCGAGTCGGAACGGTGGATCGATTTCGATCTCTATGGTCACCAGATCACCGCCCATCTTTCCGCCGCTCCCGGTGATGCAGGCGCCAACCCCGTGGATGGCGATGCCGTTCCCGTCCCCCACTTCGGGGCAATTCTCCCCTGGGAGGAGTGGCAAGCACTGGCGGCCCGGCTGGAAGCCGAAGAAACGGAATTCATTATTGCGCCCAGAATCCGTTTCCAGGGCAGGACCGGGGAACAGGCGACCATGTTCCTGCGCGATCCCTCGGGCAATGCCCTGGAGTTCAAGGCGTTCAGGGATCAGTCACAGATCTTCGCGCGGGCGCGCGACTAAGGAACGCTGACGCGCCCGCCAGCACGTACCGCCGGTCACCCGGATCGGATACCACCGGCGGCCATAACGATGGCCGCCAGGGACAACACCAGCAGAACCAACCACGTTCCTACGATACCCGCTCGCCGGCCCTGGAGGGGAAGCCCCGGATTGGCCATTCCCGTTGCGTGCAGCACCCGGGACACCAGGAAGATACTGCCGCATCCGTGCAGC
>JASFOT010000154.1:0-6041 GCA_050116375.1 Gammaproteobacteria bacterium
GTGACCAACGGTCGCCTGCAGCGGGCAGCGGCGGAATATGGTTTTTTCTGGCCGCCTGATCCCACTTCTGCGGATTACTGCTCCATCGGCGGGAACCTGGGCTGCAACGCGGCGGGACCACGGGCGCTGAAATACGGCACGCCACGGGACAACACCCTGGGGCTCCGTGCCGTCGCGGGCGATGGCCGTTCGATCCGAACGGGCTGCTACACGACAAAAGGGGTGGTCGGATATGACCTCACCCGTCTGCTGATCGGTTCGGAAGGCACTCTTGCCGTCATCAGCGAGGCTACCCTGCTGCTGACTCCTCTTCCGGCAGGTATCGTCACCGCGCGAATCGTTTACCGGGACATGGTCGGTGCTGCCGCCGCTGTCGCCGCCATAATGGCCCAGCCCTGCACGCCGCGGGTACTCGAATTCATGGACGGAAGCTCGATAGGACTCATCCGCGAAATGTCGGAGACCACGCTGCCGAGAGCAGCAGGCGCCATGCTGCTGCTGGAAGTGGACGGCACGCCAGGCGCCATCGAAGACGCTCTGACAGCCATCCGCAAGGCCGCCTCCAATGACAGCATGATCGAGTTCCGTCAGGCCTCCGGCGAGGCGGAGACCGCGGACCTGTGGGCTGCGCGCAAGGCGCTCTCGCCCGCGCTGAGAAAAATTGCGCCCAAAAAAATCAACGAGGACGTGGCGGTGCCGGTGTCCCGAATGGCCGAGTTCATCGGCGGCCTCGAGGAACTGTCTTCCTCGAGCGGCATCACCATCGTCAGCTTCGGCCATGCCGGGAATGGAAACATACACGTCAATTTGCTCGGCGATCCGGACCAGCCGGGAGAGCAGCGCCGAATGGAGGCATGTCTGGCCGAAGTCTTCAGCCGCGTCCTGGCCCTCGGAGGGACCCTTTCAGGGGAACACGGCGTCGGTCACGAGAAACGCCCGTTTGTCGCCATGGAAATCGAACCGGAAACGCTAGCCCTCATGCGGCAGATCAAGTCCCAGTTCGATCCCGCCGGAATCCTCAATCCCGACAAAAGCCTGCCGGATCCGCAATCGGCTACTTGACTACCCGAAGCCTGGGCCGTCCGCCGTCGTCTTTCGGCGCATCCGGGTCGGGCTCGGGGTGATCTTCCGAACCGAAAATCATTCCCTGTCCTGTTTCCCGGGCATAGATGCCGAGGACCGCCGACACCGGGATGGTCAGCTGGCGGGGCGCGCCACCGAACCGGGCGCCGAATTCGATAATCTCGTTGCCAATCGAGAGGTTGCTGGTGGCGCCGTGACCGATATTGAGGATGATTTTACCTTCCTTGACGTGTTCTGCTGGCACCTCGACACCGTCCACGGTGGCGTCCACCACTATATGGGGTGTCTGACCGTTATCGCTGATCCACTCGTGCATCGCACGAAGGAGATAGGGGCGCCGCGGGAGCTGGGAACCAGACAAGAAGACGTCGGGCAGTCAGGCCCGCATTTCCTCTTCGAGTTCAGTGAGACTCGACTGGAAGGATTTCCGCCCAAAAACAGCCTCGGCATACTGCTCGATCGGCTTGGCCTGGACCGCGGGGAGATCGATTTCGTAAACCGGCAACCGCCACAGGATCGGGGCGATGGTGCAGTCCACCAGCGAAAACTCGTCGCTCAGGAAAAAGGGCTTTGCCCGGAAAACCTCGGCGCTGGCAAGAATGCTCTCGCGCAGAATCTTCCGCGCCTTGTTTGCCGTCTTGCGGTCCCGGGCCTCCTCGATCTCTTCCGCGAGCCCGTACCAGTCTCTTTCGATCCGATACAGCGCGAGCCGGAACTGGGCCCGCGTCACCGGATCGACGGGCATCAATGGCGGGTGAGGAAATCGCTCATCCAGATACTCGATGATGACCCGGGAGTCGTAAAGGATCAGATCGCGATCCACCAGGGTCGGAACACTGTTGTACGGGTTGAGGTCGATCAGGTCCTCGGGAAGACTGGGACCCTCCACGCTGACCACATCCACATTAATACTCTTTTCCGCCAGAACCAGCCTGACCCTGTGACTGTGCGGACAGGTCGGATGCGAGAACAGCGTCATTACGGAACGTCGGTTGGCAATCAATGCCATCAAATTACTCCAGATCCTCGGGCTTCGGCACCGGCCGGACCCGCATTCAGCGAACGTCCTTCCACAGCTCCTTCTTGAAAAGGAAAGCAAAAAGGAAAAAGACGACAAGGAAGAGAATGACCTTGATACCGAGGGACTGCCTCTCCAGCTGCACCGGCTCGCTGATATAGGTCAGGAACGCGGTCAGGTCGCTGGCGACTCCGTCGAACTCCTCGGGATTCATCAGCCCGGGCTGCACGATCTCGAAATGACTGAAGACCTCGTGCGGATCGCCATTCGGGCCGGTCTCGGTCCGGAAAACAGCCTTCTGGACACCCTGCAGTTCCCAGAGCACATGCGGCATGCTGGCGCCCTGCAGAACCAGATTATTCGAGCCGGTGGATTTCGAAGGATCCAGATAAAAGGACTTCAGGAAACTGTACACCCAGTCTGAGCCCCTGGCTCGGGCGGTCAGGGAGAGATCCGGCGGGGTTCGTCCGAACCAGTTGGAAGAATCGACATCGGGTATGGCGTTATCCATGGTGTCGAAAGGACGCTCGCCGGTGAACATGAGATTTTCTACCAGCTGCTCCTCCGTCAAACCCAGGTCCATCGCCAGCCGGTTATAGCGAACGTATTTGGCCGAATGGCAGCCGAGGCAGTAGTTGACGAAATACTTGGCGCCGCGCTGGAGGCTGGCCTCGTTCGAGATGTCCACATTGGCTTTTTCTACGTGGCCACCCCCGCCTGCCGCCAGCGTAATCACGGGTGCCGACGCGAGCACCGCCGCGACAATCAGCTTCCTAACCATGGTAGGTCACCCTCTCCGGGACCGGCTTGGTTTTCTCCAGCTTGGTATAGATAGGCATCAGCAGGAAAAAGGCGAAATAAAGCACGGTGAAAATGCGCGCCATGATGGTGTAGGCGCCGGTGGCCGGCTGGGTGCCCAGAAAGCCCAGCACGATAAAGCTGACCACAAACACGGCCAGCGCCAGTTTGAACATCCATCCCCGGTAGCGCACCGACCGGACAGGGCTTCTGTCCAGCCAGGGCAGGAAGAAAAGCAGGATCATCGCCGATCCCATCAATATCACTCCGCCGAGCTTGTCCGGGACTGCGCGAAGAATTGCGTAGAAGGGAGTGAAATACCAGACCGGAGCGATGTGTTCCGGGGTCTTCAGGGGATCCGCGGCTTCGAAATTCGCGTGCTCGAGGAAATATCCACCCATCTCCGGAGCAAAAAACACGATAGCGGCAAAAACGATGGCGAAAGCCACGAAAGCGACCAGGTCCTTGGCGGTGTGATACGGATGGAACGGGATCCCGTCCAGCGGAACGCCATCGGGCCCTTTCTTCTCCTTGATTTCGATACCGTCGGGATTATTCGACCCGACCTCGTGGAGAGCGATGATATGCACCGCCACGAGCCCGACCAGAACCAGCGGCAGAGCGATCACGTGAAGCGCGAAAAATCGGTTGAGCGTGATATCGGAAATGAAATAGTCGCCCCGGATCCATTCCACCAGGCTTTCTCCCACCACCGGGATGGCGCCGAACAGGGAGACAATGACCTGGGCGCCCCAATAGGACATCTGGCCCCAGGGCAGCAGATATCCGAAGAAAGCCTCCGCCGCCAGGGCGAGGTAGATGAACATGCCGAAGATCCAGATCAGCTCTCGGGGCGACTTGTAGGACCCGTACATGAGACCACGGAACATGTGGATGTAGACCACCACGAAGAACATGGAAGCTCCCGTGGAATGCATGTAGCGTATGAGCCAGCCCCACTCCACGTCCCGCATTATGTATTCGACGGATGCGAAGGCCTCTTCTGCGGAGGGCTTGTAGTTCATCGTCAGGAAAATGCCGGTGACGATCTGCAGGATCAGCACCACCAGCGCCAGAGAGCCGAATACGAACCACCAGTTCAGGTTCTTGGAAGCGTAGTACTCCGTGATGTGCTCACGGAGCATCTTGTCCAAGGGGAAACGCTTGTTGAACCAGCGGCTGAAGCCTCCGCCACCGGGATTGGCCAGTTTTGCTGCTTCGTGCTGCGAGGTACTCATCACGCCACTCCGGAATCGGATCCAATCAGGATTACGGAATCACTGACATAACGGTGTGGCGGCACCGGCAGATTGAGCGGCGCCGGCACACTCTTGTAAACGCGTCCGGCCAGATCGAATTTGGACCCGTGACACGGGCAGTAGAAACCGCCGTGCCAGTCCGGCCCCAGGTCTGCAGCGCCCACGTCGAACCGCTCTATGGGCGAACATCCCAGGTGGGTGCAGCTACCTATCACCACCAGATACTCGGGCTTGATGGCGCGAAACTCGTTTCTCGCGTATTCGGGCTGCTGCGGCTGGTTGGATGCCGGATCGCGCACCTGGGGATCCGCCGCCTCTACCTGCTCCAGCATTTTGTCGGTGCGGCGCAGGATCCATACGGGTTTGCCGCGCCACTCGACCTTAAGAAGACCGCCCGGCTCCAGTTTGCCCACGTCCACCTGGACGGGCGCACCGAGGGCCTGGGCGCGAGCGCTGGGTTTCCAAGAAGCCAGAAAGGGAACCGCGGCCATGACCGCACCGACACCGCCGGTGACGGCCGTCGCCACTCCAAGGAAATGACGTCTGCTCAGATCAACGTCGTCGCTCATCGCAAGAGATCTCCCGGACGCTTTTCATTGATGATGTTTCGGTGGCCACAGGGGTATCCTGTGGGTGTTCTGGACCGGTGGGTAGCAATCGGACCATTATACACGGCGCCAACTCTCGGTGCCTACAGAGGTACCCTCTCCGCGACCGACGGGGGATCTCGAAATTGAGTCTCGCGAGGGTCCCCCACATAATCCCGGGTTCCGGATGGCCGAGGCTTCGACGGAAAACCATGGCACGCCTGAGAACGGCAATTATCTTCCTTCTGCAATCGGCGACGGTGGGCCTGGCGGCGGCCTTCGTGGTGGTCTATCTGTTCCCGGGCCTGGTCCAGTCTGGACGGAATCCCGCTGCGGCAGGGCCTTCATCCTATTCCGACGCGGTGTCGGTAGCCGCGCCGGCAGTTGTCAACCTGGTGAGCACCGTCCGCCGGGGCGGCGGACGGGACGGCGGAATCTCGGCCGTGGAAAGCCTGGGATCCGGGGTCATCATGGATGACGAAGGTTACGTGATCACCAACGATCACGTCATCGACGGGGTGGCAAGCATTCAGGTTTTCCTGACCGACGGACGGGCCAGTTCCGCGGCGGTCGTCGGTACCGATCCGGACACGGATCTGGCGCTCCTCAAGATCGACCTTGACGATCTTCCCAAGATACCCCTCGGGCGTTCAGACACCCTGCGGGTGGGTGACGTGGTGCTCGCTATCGGCAATCCTTTCAGTATCGGCCAGACGGTGACCCAGGGTATCGTCAGCGGCACCCGGCGGGGCCAGCTCGGCCTGTCGCCTTTCGAAAATTTCATTCAGACGGACGCGGCCATCAATCTGGGTAATTCCGGCGGGGCTCTGGTCAACGCGGCAGGCCAGCTTGTGGGCATCAACACCGCGTTTTTTTCACGGAGGCTGGACTCGGAAGGCATCGGGTTCGCCATCCCGGTGAACCTGGTGCGCGGCGTCATGGAGGACCTCATCAGCCATGGCCGGGTCGTCCGGGGCTGGCTCGGTGTGGCCACCGAGACCCTGACGCCGGACCAGGCAGAGGCTCTGGGCCTGGACGAGGGATTCGGGATCATTCTCACGAGGGTGCAAAGCGGCAGCCCGGCGGACCGGGCGGGCCTGCGCCCCACGGACGTGATTACCTATATTGACGAGACTCCTGTCGTCGTCTGGCAGGACGCCCTGAGGCTGATCGCTCGCATGGAGCCGGGGACTCGGGTCGTGCTGACCGGAAAGCGGCTGGGCCAGGAATTCACGGTAGAGGCGGAAGTGGCAGAGAGGCCGTCACCGGGCGGCGGATGATTCTCCCTCAGCCGGG
>JASFOT010000155.1:0-6036 GCA_050116375.1 Gammaproteobacteria bacterium
CGCAGAGACCGGTCGGTGTTAACCGTCGGTTCCGAATCCGCCGAATGGCTACTGCAGGCCTTAGCCGGATTTCACGGGTGTCGGGAACGGCACCCGCCCAGTTGCAACGGCCGGGGCGGCGCGCTCACAGTGGACCGGCTGATCATCGAAGAAAATGTGGGGCCGGAATGCCGACAGGAACTCGGTTTTCTGAACACCACCGAGAAAGAACGCCTCGTCGATCACCACGTTCCAGGCAAGCAGCGTCCTGATCACACGTTCATGAGCAGGTCTCCCGCGGGCGGTAACCAGCGCGGTCCGGATGGGCGATTGCCCGGGCGGAGATTCCCTCTGGATCGCCGACAGGCTTTTGAGAAATCCCGCGAAAGGCCCCTCGGAAAGCGGCTGCCTTGCCTTCTCCGCCTCGTGGCGCGAAAACGCCTCGAGGCCGTGGTCCTGAAAAATTTTTTCCGACTCGTCGGAAAAAAGCGTCGCGTCTCCGTCGAAAGCAATCCGAATCTGCCGGATCTCATCGCTCGGCTGGTGCTGACGGTCATAAAGGATCGCGGCCCCGATCCCGGCTTCCAGCGCCGTAGCGACGTCGTCTTCGTACTGGGAAAGAAACAGGTCAACCCGAAACGCTCGCAGGTAGGTCGCCAGCGGCGCGCCGCCGGAAAGGACCGCCCGGTCGATGTCGAGATCATAGTGATCGATGGAGTTGAAAATCCGGAGACTGGTCTCGGTGGAATTGCGGGACATGATGACCACTTCCGCGCGGCGCCTGCCGCCCGGCTGGTTGAGCCGCAGGATAGCCTTTACCAGTTCGAACCCGGATCCTGGCCGAAGCAAACGTTCCTCGTTGTCCAGCTGATAACGGCGGTAAGCCTCCAGGCCCTGCTCCCGGAAAACCCGATCCTCCTCGCGCAGATCGAAAAGCGCCCTGGAGGAGATTCCGACTACGAGCAGATCGTCAAGTTGTACGCTCACGAGTCCTGGCTCCCTCTGCCGGTTACCCGACACGGCAATCCTGCACGGCGCATTCCACAAAAGCAAAAGCCGGGCGGCGCCCGGCTTTTGTTTCAACCATCGAGGGAATCAACGTCAGTCGGACGCGCCGGCCTCCGCCAGTTCGGTCAGCTGGACGACGGCCATGGGCGCCGCATCTCCGGCTCGCTGGCCGGTCTTGAGGATGCGCACGTAGCCGCCGGGGCGATCCTTGAAGCGGGGTCCGATCTCGGAGAAGAGTTTGCCCACGGCTTCCTTGTCGCGCAGGCGGTCGAAAGCCCTGCGCCGCCGGGCTACATCGTCGGACTTGGCCAGGGTGATCAGGGGCTCGATGACGCGCCGCAGCTCCTTGGCCTTGGGCACGGTGGTCCGAATGGTCTCGTGCTTGATCAGCGACGCACTCATGTTCCTGAACATGGCCCTCCGATGAGCGCTATTGCGACCCAGGGAGCGACCGGACTTTCGGTGACGCATCGGTTTTCTTCCTGTTATCTAAGCGACGGCCCGAGTCAGGCAACCCGCTCGTCGTCGGTCCGGAGGCTGGCGGGAGGCCAGTTGTCGAGCCGCATTCCGAGGGTCAACCCGTGGCTCTCCAGCACCTGCTTGATCTCCGTAAGCGATTTCTTGCCCAAATTGGGGGTGCGCAGCAGTTCCACCTCGGTTCGCTGCACCAAGTCGCCGATGTAGTTGATGTTCTCGGCCTTCAGGCAGTTGGCCGAACGGACCGTGAGTTCCAGCTCGTCCACCGGACGCAAAAGGATCGGATCGATCTGGCTTTCGGCACTGGCCGCGGTTGCCTCGGCCTGACCCTTGAGGTCCACGAACACAGAAAGCTGGTCCCTGAGGATATTGCCGGCCCGTCGGATCGCCTCTTCCGGATCGATAGTACCGTTGGTCTCCAGGTCGATAATCAGCTTGTCAAGATCCGTTCTCTGCTCGACGCGGGCCGCCTCTACGTTGTAGGTCACGCGACGCACGGGACTGAAGGAGGCGTCGAGCTGCAGCCGGCCGATGGGTCCTGTCTGCTCCTCGAAAGCCGGGCGCAGCGTCGCCGGCCGGTACCCCCTTCCGCGTGCCACCTTGAGCCGCATATTGAGCTCGCCGGCACTGGTCAGGTTGGCGATAACCAGATCGGGGTTCACGATCTCCACGTCGTGGTCGATCGCGATGTCGCCAGCAGTGACCTGTCCCGGACCCTTCTTGACCAGGGAGAGTTCCGCCTCGTCCCGGGCGTGCATCCGAATTGCCACCTGCTTGAGATTGAGAAGAATATCCACCACGTCTTCCTGGACACCTTCTATGCTGGTGTACTCGTGAAGCACTCCCTCGATCTCGGCCTCGACAATGGCGCTTCCGGGCATCGACGACAGCAGGATACGACGCAGGGCGTTACCCAGCGTATGGCCGAACCCTCTCTCGAAAGGCTCGATCGTGATCCGGGCGAGAGTGTCGTTTTCGGCCTGAACCTTGACGACACGGGGCTTGAGAAACTCAGTTACAGATACCTGCATGGCGATAAGCCTCTGCGATTACTTGGAGTAAAGCTCGACGACGAGGTTTTCGTTGATGTCGGGAAGAATTTCATCCCTGTCCGGGAGCTGCTTGAACGTCCCGGTCATCTTCTTCTCGTCGACCTCTACCCATCCGGGAAACCCGACCTGGCTGGCGATGGACAGCGCGCCTTGGATGCGCATCTGCTTTTTCGCCTTCTCGCGCACGGCAACCTCGTCGCCGGCGCTGACCTGATAGGACGGGATGTTTACGATCTGGCCGTTGACCGTGATGCCTTTATGCCCAACGAGCTGACGAGCCTCGGCCCGGGTCGCGGCAAAGCCCATGCGATAAACCACGTTGTCGAGACGGCCCTCGAGCATATTCAGGAGGTTTTCGCCGGTCGAACCCTTCTGCTGGGCCGCCTTCTTGTAATAATTCCGGAACTGCCTCTCGAGGACCCCGTACATGCGCCTCAACTTCTGCTTCTCGCGAAGCTGGAGGCCATAGTCGGACAGCCGGGGACGCCGCTGCGGCGCGCCGCCAGGCGGCACGTCGGCCTTGCACTTGGACTCAAGCGGCCGGACGCTGCTCTTGAGGAACAGGTCCGTTCCCTCGCGGCGCGAGAGCTTGCACTTCGGTCCCAGATATCTAGCCATTCTCTAGTTACTCCGTCAGACCCGGCGCTTCTTGGGCGGCCGGCAGCCGTTGTGAGGTATCGGGGTCACGTCCGCGATATTGGTAATCCGGAAACCCACGGCGTTGAGGGAACGGACCGCTGATTCGCGACCGGGCCCGGGCCCCTTGACCCTCACCTCGAGGTTCTTGACCCCATAATCCAGCGCCGCATTGCCGGCCCGCTCCGCGGCCACCTGGGCGGCAAACGGGGTGCTCTTCCGGGATCCGCGAAAACCGCAGCCGCCGGACGTGGCCCACGACAGGGCGTTTCCCTGTCGGTCGGTGATGGTCACGATGGTGTTGTTGAAAGACGCGTGAATGTGAGCAATGGCGTCCACCACCTGCTTTTTCACCTTCTTTCGCGCCCTAGTCGTCGGCTTTGCCATATCGCGTTACCTGGATAGAACCGTGTCTTGTTTCGAACCGTTCGGTCAGCGTCGGATCGGCCGCTTGGGACCTTTCCGCGTGCGGGCATTGGTGCGCGTACGCTGGCCACGGAGCGGCAGTCCACGCCTGTGCCGGATACCCCGGTAGCAGCCAAGATCCATCAGCCGCTTGATGTTCATCGACGTTTCGCGGCGCAGGTCGCCCTCGACCACATAGCGGGACACCTCGGCGCGGATCTTGTCCACCTCCGGTTCGCTGAGGTCTCCGATCTTGACGTCCGGGGCCACGCCCGCGGCCGAACAGATCTTGCCTGCCGTTGATCGCCCGATGCCGAAAATGTGCGTCAGAGCGATGACTGTGTGCTTATGTGGCGGGACATTAATCCCAGCTATACGCGCCATCGAAAGCGTCTCCTGTATGCCACGCGGAACTCACCAAGATATCTGAAATCCAGAGTCCTATCAAGGCTCTGATCAACCCTGCCGCTGCTTGTGGCGCGGATCCTTGCAGATAACGCGCACCACGCCCTTGCGGCGAATGATCTTGCAGTTCCGGCATATTTTCTTTACTGAAGCTCGAACCTTCATGATCTATCTCCAATCAGCCGACGTTGCTCAACGCACGCGGCCGGCACGGCCATAACCTTTCAGATTGGCCTTCTTCAGCAGCCCCTCGTACTGGTGGCTCATCATGTGTGCCTGTAGCTGCGCCATGAAATCCATCACGACGACCACGATGATCAGCAGGGAGGTGCCGCCGAAATAGAACGGCACGTTCCAGTACATGATCATGAATTCGGGCAGCAGGCATACTGCCGTCACGTAAATGGCGCCCCAGAACGTGAGCCTGGTCAGAACCGTGTCGATGTACTCGCCGGTCTGCTGCCCGGGACGGATACCGGGTATAAAGGCACCGGAGCGCTTGAGGTTGTCCGCCGTCTCCCGCGAATTGAACACCAGCGCCGTGTAGAAGAAACAGAAAAAGATAATCAGGGCCGCGTACAGCATGACGTACACGGGCTGACCCGGAGACAGGCTGCCTGCCATCCTCTGTAGCCAGCTGAACCCTTCGCTGGTGCCGAACCACTGGGCGATCGTCGCCGGAAACAGGATGATACTGGAGGCAAAAATCGGCGGAATGACGCCCGACATGTTCAGCTTGAAGGGCAGATGGGTCGTCTGTCCCTGGTATAGCCGCCGCCCCTGTTGTCGCTTGGCGTAGTGCACCGCGATCCGTCGCTGACCGCGCTCCACGAAGGTCACGAAGGCCGTCACCGCGATCACCAGCACGAACAGGATCAGTGCCAGGGCAGCTGCCATCTCGCCGGTCCGCACCAGCTCGAGTGTCCCGCCGATCGCCGACGGGAGTCCGGAGATAATGCTCGCCAGGATGATCATCGAGATTCCGTTGCCGATGCCGCGCTCCGTGACCTGCTCCCCGAGCCACATCAGGAACATGGTGCCGGTAACCAGCGTCACCGCGGCGGTAAACACGAACTGGAACCCGGGCACTATCACCACGCCCTGGTTCTGGAACGCCACCGCCGCTCCGACGGACTGGAAGGTGGCGAGCCCCACCGTTCCGTACCGCGTGTACTGAGTGATTTTCCTGCGGCCCGACTCTCCTTCCTTTTTGAGCTGAGCCAGGCTCGGCACGACCACGGCCATCATCTGCATGATGATGGACGCGGAAATGTAGGGCATGATCCCCAGCGCGAAAATACTGAGACGCTCCAGCGCTCCCCCCGAGAACATGTTGAACACGCTCAGGATGGTGCCCTGTTGCTGCTCGAAAAAGCGGGCGAGCGCTTCCGGGTCGATACCGGGTACTGGAATGAAAGTACCGATCCGGTAGACGATCAGGGCGCCGATCAGGAACAGCAGACGCGAGCGCAGCTCGGAAAAGCGCGCAGCGTCGGCCAGTGCCGATGCCGGGTTCGAGCTTAATGCCTTAGCTTTCGCCACGTCTGCCTGCCTTCCCGTCAGTTCTCGATGGAGCCGCCGGCGGCCTCGATAGCGCTGCGCGCGCCCGGCGTTACCAGCAGCCCTTTGACCGTCACAGCCCGATCGATGCTCCCCGACGCAATCACCTTGATGCGGCGGGCCTCCTGCGGCACGACGCCGGCCCGCTTGAGAGTCAGCTCGTCCGCCACGTCCCCTTCGACCCGGGCCAGTTCATGGAGCCGGACCTCGGCCGCAAAGCGGCCCTTGCGAGAGCTGAACCCCACCTTGGGCAGCCGTCGCTGCAAAGGCATCTGTCCGCCCTCGAATCCGACCTTGTGATAGCCGCCAGAGCGGGAACGCTGACCCTTGACACCGCGGCCGCCGGTCTTTCCCTGGCCCGCGGAGATACCGCGACCCTTGCGCTTGCCTTCCTTGCGGCTGCCCGCAGCAGGGCTGAGATCATTGAGGCGCATCGTCACGCTTCCTCTACCTGTAAAAGGTACGAGACCTTGTTAATCATGCCCCTGTTCTCCGGCGTGTCCGCCACCTCCAC
>JASFOT010000156.1:0-5976 GCA_050116375.1 Gammaproteobacteria bacterium
CGTTGTCTTTCTCGGCGAGGAAATGACGACGCGGGCCGTACTGGCCCTGGTCGTGATTCTGTCGGGAATTCTGGTTTCCCGCCGACGCGAAACATCAGGAGGAGCCGCGTGAAGATCGTTGTCGCCGGTGGAGGATATGCCGGTCTGAGCTGTCTGATGGAGATCGCCGACAGGCTGCCCGACGCCGAGAGAGTCCTGGTGGATCCTTCCCGCTGGCATCTTCGACAGACCCGCCTGCAGGAAGCCCTGCGGAGATCGCTGGACGGACTGCGCACGCCATTCAGCGAACTCGGCGATCAGTATGGCTTTCGCCATGTCAGGGCGAGCCCGTCCCTCTCCCGGAAGGCCCTGGCCCGGGCGTCCGCTGCCGGCCGGTTGGCAGGGGAAGGCATCGACGAAGACTTCGACGCGCTGGTCGTTGCAGTCGGCCTCCGGCCCCGACCGCGTCCCCGGCAGGCCCGCTGGGTCGGGCTGGCCGACCTCAAGGGGACCGACGGCCGACGGCTTGTCCGCAGGATCATCGAGGAAGCGGGAGGGCCATCCGACCGGGTGACCATAGTCGGCGGCGGCGCCACGGGTCTGCAATATCTTTTCGAGCTGCGCGACGCACTGCGGAGGGAAGGCGCGAAGACCCGCCTGGCGCTGGTGGATCCGGGGCGGCGTCTGCTTCCCGGGCAACCGGATGAATTCCATGCCTACGTGGCCGAGCGAATGGAGCAGTCCGGGATCACCTACCTGGGCGGATACGGGCTGGCCTCTGCCGGTGACGGAGAACTCGAGCTGAAAGGCCGGCAGGGCGGAGTACGGCGTCTGCGCTCGGCGTTCTCTTTCTCCTTTACGGGAATGAAGGGGAATCCGTCCGTACTGGAGACGGCGCCTACCGGGCAGGTGCTCCTGGCGGGGGAGCCTTCCGAGAGAATCTTCGCTGCCGGTGACTGCAGCAGCTATCGGGGTGGCGGCTTCGACTCCCCCAGCGCCCAGGCGGCAGTCAGGAAGGGCCGGCTCGTGGCTGCCAACCTGGAGCGTTTCGCCCGCGGAGGTCGCCTGAAGTCCTACGACTCGCCGGAGCTCGGTTTTTTTCTCAGCATGGGCGTCCTGGACGGTATCGGCTGGGTGGGGGATCGGCGCGTCATCGTCACCGGTTCGCCCGCTTTCGCGGTGCGGGAGGCAATCGAGGCCCGGTATGAACTGCTCCTCAGGGGAATCGACACTTTCGGCTTACTCTGAGGACCGGCCTTCGAATTCCGGGTCCAGGGGCTGGAGCGGTTGTTCGAAGTAATAGTGGAAGGGTTCCGGCAGGGCCCTGTAGTCCTGCGCCAGCACTGTCTCGGGGAACGGCCGGGAATTGTACGTGTTCCAGAAAAGCACATTCGCCCCGGCCAGCCGGCCGTCCCGGCAATCCTGCAGGAGCGCCGCAAACGCCTTGCCCGTATACGTGCCTTCGAGCTTGAGGCCGAGAGATCTGCGAGCCGTTTCCATGGCTGCCACGCCCTCCGGGGTGAAGCGCCCGTAGCCGGGGCCGAGGAATTCGTGTCGTATCTCCGGGAGCTCTCCTTCCAGCGAGGCGGGACTGTCCAGCAGCTGCCCGGTGGCCTCTGTGAGTCGGCGGAATCGCTCGGGCCGGGCGATGTCCGACCGAACGACGCGGACCGCCACCATGCGGGAGGACAGGCCGGCCAGGCGGATCCCGAGGAGCAGGCCGGCGGCG
The DNA here is from genome assembly GCA_050116375.1 of Gammaproteobacteria bacterium. Lineage (GTDB taxonomy): Bacteria > Pseudomonadota > Gammaproteobacteria > Steroidobacterales > XN24 > JAHEFR01. Next base: position 1,709 of record JASFOT010000156.1, read on the forward strand.
GTTCCCACGGTGCCTAGAGGGAGATAGATCAGATCCGGCACGGGAAGGGATTCCCGGCGCAGCTGTTCCGCCAGTTCCAGGCCCGCGTTCACAAAACCCAGGCAGCCCAGGGGAGACGAGCCACCGCCCGGAATGGTCACCACGGTCCGGCCGCGTTGCCGGGCCTCCCGAATCAGAATATCGGCATGCTCGACCGCCTGTTCCTCGCTGGCGCAGGGATGCAGGTGGGCCCCCGCATGGAAGCCGGCAAGCAGGTTTCTGCGGACATAGGCCGCATTGCTCTGGCGCGTCAGCATGGAGTGGCTCTCGAGACCACAGGCCCGGGCGTAGATGCTGGTAGCCAGCGCGTGATTCGATCCCGCCACTCCGAAAGTCACGACGCCGTGGGCCCCGACGCGCAATGCCTCTCCCAGCAGGAATTCCAGTTTCCTGACCTTGTTACCCCCGTAGGCCCGGCCGCTTTTGTCATCCCGCTTGATCATCATATGCCTGACGGACAGGCCGAGATCCGAGCCACGATGGATCTCCAGGGGCGTTGGCAGGGTGGCCAGAAGCGTGTGTCCGGCGCTGCCGGCGAGGTCCGGAAACGCCTGGAAGATTGGCATCGAAATTTCGTGGCCCATGGCGGCACCCATGGTAACGGAGGTCGCTCCGGGCGGGCTACGGGGTCAGCTCAGGGCGCGGCGCCGACCACCGCCCAGGGCGCAAATCGCCGACCCGGAGACCACGATCACGGCGCCCGCCAGGCTCAGGGCGTCCACCTTGTCCGGGTTGACGTATCCGGTCGGGAGGGTCGCCAGTAGCCAGCCGAAGCCCACGGTCAGGAGGGGCGTGACGGCGAGTACGGCACTGACCCGGGATGCCTGCCAGTGTCTCATTGCCTCCGCGAAGCAGCCGTAGGCCACCAGGGTGTTGACGCTGCAGAAGGCCAGCAGAGCCAGCGCCCAGGGCGAGAGTTCAAATACGCTTTCCGGGACAGCGGCGGGAAACAGGGTAATGCTGGCGGCGACATAGATCACCAGAAGCACGCCCTGGGAGGTCATGTCCCCATGCAGCAGTTTCTGGGCAATGGCATACGCCGCCCAGACCAGCGAGGCCAGCACGATCAGGATCACGCCCCTGGACAGGTCCGAGTCCAGATCCGCCAGAACTGCCAGTCGATCGTGAAAGAAAAGGGTCAACCCGCAGACCAGGGCGGCGAAGCCGATCCACTGCAGGGGGCTGAAGCTCTCCCGGAATATCAACACCCCGCCGAGGAGCAGGAACAGCGGCGCAAGCTGGATCAGGATCTGGGTTGCGCCCGGAGAGGCGAATGAGAGGCCAAGCAGATAAAGCAGGTAATTTCCGATCAGCCCGGCAGCGGCCACAAGCAGGACTCCCAGCGTTCGGGCGCCGAGGCGATGGAGTTTCGGCAGACCGCCGGTCAGGGAAAGCACGCCGCCGGTGATCAACGCCGCAGCGAGAAAGCGAAACCAGGTGATGGTGAACGGGTCCATGTAGTTCAGCATCGCCTTCAGGGCGATGGGAAGCATGCCCCAGGCCGTCGCGGTCACCAGGGCCAGGAAAAAGCCGATGCGCCAGTTACCGGGCTCAGGGGTCACTGGATTCATCCTGTGAAGGCCGGGTGACGCCGCTATAACGGTCTTCTTCGAAGGCAGGCGTGCAGATACAGTAGAAGACAAGGTCCTCGCTGCCCGTGTTGGTGATCTGCTGCACCACGCCGGCAGGTATGAAAACCACGTCGCCGGGCCCGACCTCCGCAGGGGGGAGAGTGCCGATACGGACCATGCCGGTCCCCTGGATGACAAGGTATCGCTCGGTGATCCCCTCCAGATAGTGGGATTCGGTGGCGTCCCCGGGTCCCAGCCGGGCTCTGGCGATCGACAGTTCCCTGTCGGTTTCCGTGTTCCAGGACTCGAGAATTCTGACGTTTTCGCGACTGGCAAATTCGTCATCTTCTGCCGGGCGGCAGATCGACTCGCCTTCCGGGCCGGTCTGGACGGCGTGCCTGGGCGGTCCTGCCGGCCGGAGTCGTCGGGTCATGATGGCTCGCTCCCGCGCAGGCGACGGATTTCCATCAGCAGGAACTCTTCCTCGACCGGGGACAGGTCGAACCGCCGGCAGGCTTCCTCGACCGCCGCCGCGTCGTGCCGCCCTTCGTCCGACATCCAGCGCAGTGCCCGCCGCAGCGCATGGCCTTTCGGCGTCACGCCAGGCCCCCTGCGTTCTTTCCCGCTCATTGCCCGCTCTCCATTGCCCGCGCCCCGCCATTATCGGGTCTCGGGAATCGGGCGGCGAGTCTGCCACTCGAGACCATTGCGTCAGCAGTACCGGTTTATGTTAATTTCTCTCAAACCACTCGCTGGAGCCTATGGTGCCCGACAGGCCAACCCCCGGCATCTTCGTTGAGGAAGCCCCCCGAGGCGAACAGGCGATCGCCACGTCGCCAACCATCCTGACCGCCTTCGTGGGCCGTACCCTGCGGGGTCCAGTGGACGAGCCGGTGACGGTTCGGGACATGGAAGAGTTTCACAGGGCCTTCGGCGAGCGCTGGGATGGCTCCACCCTGGAGCCATGTCTTCACGATTACTTTGAAAACGGCGGCCAGCGCGCCGTCATCGTCCGGGTCATGAATGGCGGCCGCCGGGCGACGCTTCGGCTGCCCGCCGGCGACTCCCATCTCGTGCTGGAGGCAGAAAACCCGGGCGGCCGGGAATGGCTGCGGGCCTCGGTGGATTACGACAATATCGATCCCAAGGAAGATCTCAGCTTCAACCTGGTGCTGCAGCGGACCCGAGGTCCGCGGTCGGAACGGATCACGGATCAGGAGATCTATGCCAGGCTGTCGGTGGATCCGTCCTCGAGCCGTTACGTGGGCGATGCCCTGCTGGATTCCCGGCTCATGCGCCTCAGAGGTTCCATTCCGTCTCAGCGTCCCGATCGGACTGTGGGTCCAGGCGTGGGATCGCCGGTGGCCTGGGTGTTCGCGGAAACCCCCGGCACCGACGGGCAGCCGCTCACCGATTACGACATCATCGGTTCCGCGACCGAGGCGCGGGGCCTGTTCGCGCTGCAGAAAATACCGACTTTTCATTTCCTCTGTATCCCGCCCCCTTCACCGGTGGACGACGTGGGTCCGACCGCACTGCTGGCGGCGATCCGCCTGTGTCGCCAGCGCCGCGCCCTGCTGCTGATGGATCCACCGGCTTCGTGCCAGGGAGCGGACGACGTGATCCGTTATCTGCAGCACCTCAACCTGAGCAGCGAGAACGCGGTGATTGCCTTTCCCCGCCTCAAGGGGGGCGGCCAGGTGGGAGATGAAACCAGCCGCTCGGGCTGTGGCGCACTGGCCGGACTGCTGGCCCGATCCGAGCGGGGTCAGGATGCCTGGACCCCCTGGTCCGACGCGCCCCGGCTGCTCCGCGGCGCGGCGCGGCCGGCCGTCGACGTGAGTCGCCAGGAAGCTGACCGGCTGGTTTCCCATGGCGTCAATGTTTTTCGCAGGCTGGGTGGCAGTCGCGTAGCGCTCACGGGAGAAAGAACTCTGGCGGGCGTGGACGCTCCGATCCCCATGATGAAGTCGGTCCGGATCCGGAGACTCGCCATGCTGATCGAGGAGGCCCTCCGTCACGGGACGCGATGGGTTGTCTTCGAGGTCCCTGGTGAGCAGCTTCGCGCCCGGGTGCGGAAACAGGTGGAAGAGTTTCTCGACGGGCTCGAAGCCAAGGGGGCTTTTCCGACAGGCGGCGGATATCCGCCTTTTTTCGTGAAGTGCGACTCCGAGACCAACCCCCAGGGCGTGGATGTCCGCGGGTCGCTGCACTTCATCGTCGGGTTTGCGGTCGGAGAGCCGGGCAACTACCTGATCTACAGGGTCAGCCAGACGGTCGAGTCGGCCAGGGTCGTGCCGGTCAGTATCGATCGTTTCCGATTCGCGGTCTGACGTCGTCGCCCGGATGGCGGGGTCATTTTTCTATTTTGCCTATGGCCAGGATATGCACCCGCTGAAGCTGGGGCTGGCGGCCGGCGTCTGCAGCGTGCAGGGCCCCGCCGTACTGATGCGCCACAGCCTGCGATTCCACACGCGGAGCGCGTCGGCCACAGATGTTTCCGGGAAATGCGACGCCTGTCGCACCGGACGGGCGGGGGACGCCGTACACGGTGTGCTGTATTCCATCCGGGAGTCCCAGCGGCAGCGGCTGTCGGAGCTTCGCCGGGAAGGGCGGGGCTATGCAGCAGCGCACGTACGGGTCGTCGCGGGGCTCGGG
>JASFOT010000157.1:0-5949 GCA_050116375.1 Gammaproteobacteria bacterium
CAGGGATTGCTGGCCGACGTCGTAAAAGTGCGCGGCCTGAAAAGGGAGGTCAGCGTGGCTGACCTGGGCTGTCGTATCGATTTCCTGGTGGAGACGCAAGATGGACCCGATTGTTACATGGAGATCAAGAACGTGACGGCCGCCGTGGAGAAGGATGTCGCGCTGTTTCCCGATGCGGTCAGCGAGCGAGCCGTCCGCCATCTGGACAGCCTGGTCACGCTCGTGGACCGCGGCCACCGGGCAGCCCTGTGTTTCTGTGTCCAGCGTTCCGATGTGCGTGCCGTTCGTCCCGCGGCGGAAATCCATCCCGAGTACGCCACAGCGCTGGCCCGTGCCGCGGCGGCAGGGGTGCAAATCGCCGGGTTCCGTTGCCGCGTCAGCAATGACCGGATCGAGCCCGTGGAGAGGGTGCGGGTAGAGGTGGATGTGGTTTAATTCCCCGCCATGTTCCGGCCACTGGAAATTTTCGTCGGCTTGCGCTATCTCCGAGCCCGCAGGCTGAGCCGTTTCGTTTCCTTCATCTCGCTGATGTCCCTGCTCGGTGTGGCGGTCGGCGTGGCCGCCCTGATCGTGGTGATATCCGTGATGAACGGTTTCGAAAACGAGCTCCGGCAGCGGCTTTTGTCCATGACATCGCACGCAACCATCAGCGGGCCAGGCGGTCGCCTGTCGGACTGGGGACAGGCAGTCGAAAGTTCCCTGCGAGCGCCCGAGGTGAAAGCGGCAGCGCCTTATGTGGAAATCCAGGGCATGCTGGGCAACGGTGCGCGCCTCAAAGCGGCGCTGATCCGGGGCGTGGACCCGGCCCGCGAGCGGGCCGTTTCCCAGGTGGACGAAAACATGCTGACCGGGGATCTGAGCTCTCTGGAGGACGGGAGACAGGCCATCATCCTCGGGCGTCTCCTCGCGGCACAGCTGGGAGTCACGCCGGGCGACCCGGTGACCCTGATGGTGCCCCGCGTAGAGGGCGGCGCTCTGGTGCCCCGCCTGCGACGATTTACGGTCACGGGCGTATTCGAGGTGGGGATGCAGGAGCTGGATGGCATCCTGGCGCTGGTCAGCCTCGGTGACGCCGCCGGCATACTCGATCTCGGCACCGCGGTGACCGGGGTCCGGCTGCAGCTGGATAATCTGTTCTCGGCGCCTGCCGTCTCCCGCCGGGTCGCCGCTATGCTCGGAGAGGATTTCGTCGCCAGGGATTGGACGGAAGAAAATGCCAGCTATTTCCGGGCGGTGAGAATCGAGAAGACCATGATGACCATCATCCTGTCCCTGGTGGTGGCGGTCGCTGCCTTCAATATCGTGGCGACGCTGGTGATGGTCGTGACCGACAAGCGCAGCGAGATTGCGATTCTCCGCACCCTTGGGCTCTCGGCAGGCGGGGTGATGCGAGCCTTCCTGGTCCAGGGCGTGGTTATCGGGCTTGTAGGCGTCGCGCTGGGGGGCGCGCTCGGCATTCCGCTGGCGATGAACGTGGAAACCATCGCCGGCGGATTGGAAAGGGTCCTTGGCCTGGAGTTCATGCCGGCGGACGTTTACTACATCGCGCGGCTGCCATCTGACCTCAGGGCGCCGGACGTGGTGCGGATCCTCGCGTTGGCGTTCGTCCTGTGCACGGTGTCGACGCTTTACCCGGCCTATCGGGCCGCTCGTACCCAACCCGCGGAGGCATTGCGATATGACCACTGAAGGTCGGCAAGCCCGACTCCGCTGGGCCGGTCGGCTCGAGACGTTTGTCGGGCTTCGATATATCTGGAGCCGCAGCGGAAATCGTTTTATCTCGTTCATCTCGCTCATATCGATGCTCGGTATCACCATCGGTGTTGCGGTTCTGATCGTCGTGCTCTCGGTGGTCAACGGATTCGAAACGGAGCTACGCGCCCGAATTCTCAGCATGACTTCTCATGCTGCGGTCAGCGGATACACTTCCGGTCTGGACAACTGGCCCGCTGCCCGTGTGGTGGCGATGGAAAACCCACGAGTGATCGCCGCAGCCCCGTATGTCGAAGGGGAGGGCATGCTGGTTCATGGAGACAAGGTCAGCGGAGTGGCCGTGCGTGGTGTACTGCCGGAGGAAGAGCTGCAGGTCTCGGGTATTGGCGACAAGATGGTGCAGGGAACCCTGACGGACCTGATACCCGGGCGTTACGGGATCGTACTCGGGGTCGCCCTGGCCCGGGAGCTGCAGGTAGGAGTGGGCGATCGCGTCATTCTGGCGGTGAACCAGGGCACGATCACGCCGGCCGGTATCATGCCCAGACTGCGACGCTTCGTCGTCTCCGGATTATTCGAGGCGGGGATGTACGAATACGATCGAGGGACCGCCTTCGTGCATATGACGGACGCGGCCCGGATGTACCGGATGGGCGAGGAAGTCTCCGGCCTGCGTCTCAGACTCGATGACCTTTTCCAGGCCCCGGTGGTGGTACGGGAGGTTGCGCGGTCGCTGGGCGGCAGCTACTACGTGACGGACTGGACTCGGCAGCATCGTAATTTCTTCCGCTCTATCGCGCTCAGCAAGCGTATGCTGTTCACCGTCCTGCTGCTGGTGGTGGGCGTGGCCGCCTTCAATATCGTTTCGACCCTGGTGATGGTGGTCAAGGACAAACAGTCGGATATCGCAATACTCAGAACGCTTGGCGCCAGCCCTCGCAGCATCATGAGCGTGTTCACGCTGCAGGGAACGCTGATCGGTGTTCTGGGTATTCTCGGCGGCATCGCGCTGGGGGTGCTTGTGGCTCTCAACACCGAAACCCTGGTGCATGGCCTCGAGGCCGCACTGGACACGCGATTCCTCGCGCCGGATGTTTACTTCATCACGGATCTTCCCGCGGAAATCCGGGCCTCCGATCTGGTCGTGGTCTGCACGACTGCCATCCTTCTGTGCATGGTGTCGACCATTTATCCGGCCTGGCGCGGAGCGCGAACCCAGCCGGCGGAGGCCCTCAGATATGAATGACCAGGCGCCCGGCAAGGAAACGTCCGTGCTCGAATGCAGGGGTCTGATCAAAGCCTTCGACGAGGGCGGACAGCGCCTCGAGGTGCTTCGCGGGGTGGACCTTTGCGTTGCCAGCGGGGAGAGCATTGCCATCATAGGGGCGTCCGGTTCGGGAAAGACGACCCTGCTGCAGCTGCTGGGCGGCCTGGATTCTCCCACCTCCGGGATCGTGAAAGTGCTGGGGCGCGATCTCGCCTCCCTGAGCGAAGACGAGCGCGGCAAGATGCGCAACCGGTCCATAGGTTTCGTTTACCAGTTCCATCATCTGCTGCCGGAATTTTCCGCCCTGGAAAATGTCGCCATGCCACTTCTGGTACGACGGAGGCCTGCCGCGGAGGCGGCCCGGGCGGCGCGAGATCTCCTGGAGCGGGTGGGGCTGGGGGAAAGACTGGAACACCGGCCGGCCCAGCTATCGGGCGGCGAGCGTCAGCGGGCCGCCGTAGCCCGGGCTTTGATCACCCGACCGGCGCTGGTTCTGGCCGACGAGCCGACAGGCAACCTGGATCGGCGGATCGGCAAGCAGGTGTTCGACGTGATGCTGGAGCTGAAGCGCGAGCTCGGTACGAGCCTCGTGGTCGTGACCCACGACGAGCTCATCGCCGCACGCATGGAGCGGGTCCTTTCCCTGGTTGACGGCCGGCTATCGGCGGAGCCGGTTCAGGCCTGACGATCCTGTCCGGCAACATCCCGGCGTCGCTGGAATCGGCGTCTGACCTGCCGGATCCATAGTCGATTCAGAATCCAGTAGGTCGCCAGAGAAAGGGTCGTCCCCGCGATCAGACAACCCACGAGAAGCGGCGGCCAGATCTCGCCCAACAGTGCCTGCAGGGGTTCCATGGAAAACTCGGAGCGGCTCGCCGCAGCCGGAGATCCGAGCACCGCCGCGCCCAGCTGATACGCGCCGTAATACATGGGTCCGAAGGTGATCGGATTGGAGAGCCATGAGGCGACGATGGCCACCGGCACGTTGAGACGCAGGTAGAGAGCGGTGATGCCCGCAAGCGCCGTGTGAATGGGAAAGGGGATAAAGCTGATGAATATTCCCAGTCCCAGTGCCCGCAGGACATTCCTACGATGAGTAGCCCAGAGCGCCGGATCGTGTAGCAGCGCGCGAAAAGGTCTCAGGAACCATTGTTTCTTTAGGTTTGCCGGGTGGGGTAGCACCCTGCGAAGAAATTGTCTGGGCATGTCCTAAGATATCCGCCGTCTTCCTCTTTGGCGGGGCCGCCGTGAACGGACCCGAGACCCGATGATTGCCGGGCTCCTGTGTCTTTTCGCGGGTATCCTAGCCGCCCTGTCGCTTCCCGTCATGCCATCCCCGACGGCGGGAGTGCTCCTGCTGCTGATCGCGCTGTCGCTCATGCGACTGCGCGCCGCCCGGCCCGTGTCCTGGGCGCTGGCCGGATGCGCCCTGGTCGTGCTCGAGGCCGGCGCCCGGCTGGCAGACCGGATTCCCGCCTCGCTGGTCGATCGCGACTGGCGTCTCGACGGGGAGGTCGTGGCCCTGCTCTCCGACAGGCCGGAGCGGCCGTCCTTCCTCTTCCACCCCGACGCTTCGGGACGAACTGCAGCAATCCCTGGTCGGATCCGTCTGGTGTGGTACGACCCCCCGGCGATTCCCTCGCCGGGGGAGCGCTGGCGTCTTGTGGTGCGGCTGCGGGAGCCGCGCGGCACGGCCAACCCGCATGGTTTCGACTACGAGCGCTGGCTGCTCCTGCGCGGCATCGGCGCTACCGGATATGTGCGGACCAGCGTTCGGAATCAGCGGATCGGGGCCGCGGGTAATGTCGTTGACAAGGTACGCAGTCGCATCGCCGATACCCTTCGCCACCATGTCGGCGATGATGACGCTGCACGTCTGCTGGAAGCCCTGATCACCGGCAACCGGGCGGGTATCTCCCAGCAGACCCGGGATCGGTTGATGGCGACCGGTACCGCCCATCTTCTTGCCATCTCCGGTCTGCACGTGGGGATCGCGGCGGCGACCGGCGCCGGGGTGGCTGGTGTTCTCGCCCGGGCCGTGTCTTCGCTGACCCGTTTCCCTTTTACCCACGCGCGCTGGCTCGGCGCGGCGGCGGGGGCGTGTGCCTATGCATGCCTGGCGGGGCTTTCCATCGCCACCCACCGGGCTCTCGTCATGGTTTTGATTATCGCGTTCTCGGCGGCGCTTGAGCGCCACGCTTATCTGTCGCGGAGCCTGATCCTGGCGGCGTGGGTGATCCTCGTGACGCAGCCGCTGGCCCCCCTGGACGGCGGCTTCTGGCTGTCTTTTGGGGCCGTGACCATCCTTTGTATCCGTTTCGCGGGACGGCTCGGGCGGCCCCGACGCCTTGGAGCTCTGATATCGGCCCAGGCCGCTCTTACGGTCGGCATGATCGTGCCGGCGCTGTCGCTGTTCGGGTTCGTTTCGACCTCGGGATTCATGGTCAATCTTGTGGCGGTGCCTCTTGTGGCCACGGTGGTATTGCCATCCGGTCTGCTGGGGGCCTTGGCGACGCTCGTGGAGCCCTTGCTGGCCGGCCCGCCGTTGAAAATCGCGACCCTGGGGCTGGACGGCCTGCTTTTCATTGTCGAGAAGGCCGAGAGACTGGGTCCAGGTATGCTCCGGGCGGGTCTCGCGCCCTTGCCGTTCTTGCTGTCCGCCGCGTTGGCTTCGCTGATTCTGGTCGCCGGGCGTGGGATACCGGGCTGCCCGGCAGCGCCCGTCGTGTTACTGGCGATTCTGCTTTGGAAGAGCCAGGCACCGCCCCACGGAGGCGCGGACATGACGGTTCTGGATGTGGGCCAGGGCCTGTCTGTGGTGGTCCGTACCCATGGTCATGTCCTGGTCTACGACGCCGGCCCCGCATGGCGCGGAGGTGATGCGGGGGCCCGGATCGTTCTTCCGTATCTTCGCGGCCAGGGGCTGTCCACCGTGGATACGCTGGTGATCAGCCACGGGGACACGGACC
>JASFOT010000158.1:0-5947 GCA_050116375.1 Gammaproteobacteria bacterium
GTCAGTATGGGCGCCGGAGATGTGAAGCGCGCGAATCGTCATGCCGTTCATGTGGAATGTCAGCGTGTCGCTGAAGGTCACCACCGGCAGCGCGCCCGCCGGGGATGCCTCTGTCGGCCTTTCCCAGAAGGTGGAGAATTGTTCCGAGGACATGCGCGCGCGGACATTGTCGTGCGCCACGATCACGGTTCCCAGTTCGCCGAGATTTTCGTTCCCGCCTGTGTGATCCGCGTGCCAGTGGGTGTTGAGCACGAACCTGACCGGCTCGTCGGTTAACTGGCCGATCACCTGCCTGATCGCATCGGTCAGCGGAGCATACTGGTCGTCCACGAGAAAAGCGCCATCTTCACCGATGCACAAGGCCATATTGCCCCCGGCGCCCGAATGCAGGAAGAAGATACCGGGCGCGACCTTTTCGGCGCGAATGGTGATTTCCCGTTGTCCCATTTGCGTCGAGACCGAGGCCTCCCGGTCATCGGCGCCCGGGTCGGCCTTGGCCAACCCGCCGCCCAGGAGAAACAGAACAACAGCAACAGTGCTGGCGGTTCTCCGCATGTCAGGCTCCCGTTAGTTTGAAGGGTCGGAAAGATATTCGAAGCGATTCGCTTCCCGGTTTTTTCGTACCTTGTGGGCATCGAAGATCAGCCCGTTCATCGCGATGTAGACGCCCGCGGGGAGCGACTGAACCGCGGCCACCGCGAGCCCGATATTGAAGTCGGCGTCAGAACCCTGAAAGCGCGCCGGGCTCAGGGACCCGGTCAGCACGATGACTTTTCCGCTGAGCCCTGCAAGGGACCTGGCGGTGTCCACCATGGTGTCCGTGCCGTGGGTGATCACGACGCGGTCGCCCTCCACCGTTTCCACTGCCTGGCGTATGCGCAAACGGTCCCGCTCGGTGAGATCCAGGCTGTCCTTTCTCATCAGCGGCGTTATGCGATAGTCGAATCCAACTTCCCCTTGGCGGAGAACATGCTCTATGACGGTTTCACCGACCTCGTACGCGCTTTTGGCATCGAAATAGACCTTGTCGATGGTGCCACCAGTGGTGATGAATGTAATGAGCATGAGAGTTGCCCGGACTGCTGACTGGCGGCGAGTATATCCGAGACGGCTTTCTTCGGCGGCGCTGGCGAGCGACTGCCGCGACGGCTACCATCAGGTCAGGCACTATCAATGCGATTCAGAGTCCTGACAATTTGCCTGGTCGCCGTCCTGGCCGGCGTCGGTCTGTATCCGTGGAGCGGCGTCGGCGCCGATGGCCGGGTCGCCGTGACGCTCCAGATATCCGGTCCCATCGGACCCGCCACCAGCGATTACCTGCAGGGCGGACTCGACGAGGCGGCTGCCCGCGGTGCCGCTCTGGTCATTATCGAGATGGATACGCCCGGCGGTCTGGACAGCGCCATGAGAGACATCATCAAGGGCATTCTGTCGTCGCCGGTCCCGGTGGCCACCTATGTCTCGCCGCCAGGCTCCCGCGCGGCAAGCGCCGGTACCTACATCCTCTACGCGAGTCATATTGCAGCCATGGCGCCGGCCACGAATCTGGGAGCCGCTACTCCCATACCGGTGGGCGGTACGTCTCCGCTGCCTGGCGACCGCGGCAAACCGCAGTCGGACGAGAAAGAATCCGGGAACACGGAAAAGGAAGAGAACAGGCAGGATGACCGGGGTTCGGCGACCGGCGGGGCGGACGCCGCCAGCGCCAAGGCGATCAACGACGCCGTCGCCTACATAAGAAGCCTGGCCGAGCGCCGGGGCCGCAACGCAGACTGGGCGGAACGCGCGGTCCGGGAAGCCGCCAGCCTGAGTGCCGAGCAGGCGGCGGAAATGGGCGTCGTCGACCTGGTAGCCGCAGATATCCCGGAGCTTCTCGAAAAAATCGACGGCCGGACCGTCGACGTCTTGGGTCGGGACGTGACCCTCGACACCAAGGGGCTCGTGCTGGAGCGGATCGAGCCTGACTGGCGAACTCGTCTGCTCGGTACCATTACGAATCCCACGGTGGCTTATCTGCTGCTGTTGATCGGTATCTACGGTTTGCTGTTCGAGGGTTACAATCCAGGCGCGATTCTGCCAGGCGTGGCGGGCGCCATCTGTCTGCTGCTGGCGGCGTATGCCTTCCAGATACTGCCCGTCAACTATGCCGGGCTGGGGCTCATCGCCCTGGGTATCATTCTGATGATTTCGGAGATTTTCGTGCCCAGCTTCGGCGCGCTGGGGATCGGCGGCATCATTGCCTTTGTCGCCGGCTCTATCATCCTGATGGATACGGATGTGCCGGGGTTCGGCATCCCTCGCGGCCTCATCGCCAGCATCGGCTTCCTGGGCGGCGGAATGGTCATGGCCATCGTCTGGCTCGCCGTACGCGCGCGGCGAAGACCCGTGGTGAGCGGTATCGAGGAGATGGTGGGCTCGGTGGGCGAAGCGGTTGCCGACTTCGCCGATACCGGCCATATCCTGGTCCACGGCGAACTTTGGAAGGCGCGCACGCCGGTGCCGGTGCGCAAAGGTCAGAAACTACGGGTTTCGGCGGTAGAGGGGCTACAGCTGTCGGTCACGCCGCTCGAGCCGGAGGAGACGAGAAATGCTTGATCAAATCACCATGTTCCTTATCGGCTTCGTGGTCCTTTTTCTTTTCAGTTCGATCAAGATTCTGAAGGAGTACGAGCGCGGCGTGATCTTCCTGCTCGGCCGTTTCCAGACCGTGAAGGGGCCGGGGATCATCATCGTTATCCCGGGAATCCAGCAGATGGTCAAACGGGACCTGCGAGTCATCGTGATGGACGTGCCGACCCAGGATGTCATTTCCCGGGACAACGTGTCCGTCAAGGTGAACGCGGTCGTCTACTTTCGCATCGTCGATCCGGAAAAGGCCGTGATCCAGGTGGAGAATGTTTTCGAGGCCACCAGCCAGCTGGCCCAGACGACCCTGCGGTCCGTATTGGGTCAGCACGAGCTGGACGAAATGCTGTCCGAGCGCGACAAGCTCAACGCCGACATTCAGTCGATCCTGGACCGGCACACGGATATCTGGGGCATCAAAGTCTCGAACGTCGAGATCAAGCACGTGGATCTGGATGAAAGCATGATCCGGGCCATCGCGAGGCAGGCGGAGGCGGAACGCTCACGTCGGGCCAAGGTGATTCACGCCGAGGGCGAGTTGCAGGCCTCCGAGCGACTCAGCCAAGCCGCCAAGATTCTTTCGACGCAACCCCAGTCCCTGCAACTCCGTTACCTGCAGACGCTCACCGAGATCAGTACGGACAAGACCAATACGGTGATCTTTCCCCTGCCGATGGACCTCCTGGAGCCCCTGCTGGGCAAGAACCGGGGTAGCGGCGGCGACTGATTCTCACTTCTGAATGTAGGCCAGCGCGAACGCTCCCGGTCCGACATTGACGGCCATGGAGGCGCTCATTACAGAAAGGTGCAGCCTGCATTTGTGGGCGGCCGCAAATGCCTCGAATTCCTGGTAGGCGGTCATTTCCCGGATAATCCGCGGATCTCCGCCGAAACTCATCACCACGACGGGGAGGATATGGCCCTTCGAGAGAACATCTCTGGCCTGATCCAGCACCCGGGCCACAGCCCGCTCGAACCCCCTGACACTGCCGGCAACCCTCGATCTCCCGTCACGCATTTCGAGAATCGGCTTGATCTCCAGCGCCCTGCCCAAACGGTAAAAACTGAGCGTCATGCTGTTCTCACCCTTGCTGCGCGCCCGATTGTGCAGGTACCAGAGATCGTGGGGGACGGTGAGGCAAATTGTCTGGCGCGCCATGTCCTTGAGCGTCCGCCGTAACTTCTCGAACGGTGGCGCTTGTTCCTCGATGATCCGGATGGCCTCGTGGGCCAGAACTCCTTCTCCGGGCCCGACATTGCCTGTATCCAGGACCCGCAGTGCGAACTGTCCTCCCCTCCCCGCCTGCTCCCGGCGCTCCCGGTAGCCCTGGAGGATGGCGTAGGAGGCCTGCGTCGCGCGGTCAAAAACCCGGCCCCGCGTGCCACTGACACACAGCACGAGGACGCGGTCATATCGGAGAACCAGATCATCCAGGAACAGGTCCCTGATCTGTTCCACCTCCGGTGCACGACTTCTGGAAAGGATGGACTTGTCGGCGATGAAGCGCCGGTAAACCGAGAGGGTTTCCTTCGGATCTCGCAAGTCGACGATTTCCTTGTCGCCGAACTCCAGCAGTCCCGGCATTACGACAAGCTGGTGATCTTCGATGAAGGATCGGGGCAAATCACAGCTGGCGTCGATGACCACGCCAATTTTCATGGGCATTCCCCGCTCGCTCGCTCGAAGACACCGGACATGTTCATCACCGGTGACATGTCCGCAAACCGGATCTTTCGATTGTGGGTATGCATGAGGACAGCGTCAATCGAGCCGTCTCATGACAGCAGATCCCTGATATGGTCAGGAATCTTCCCCCACTGCCGCTCCAGCCTTTCCGGCGACACCTTGACGGTGGTGCCGAGGCGCTGGTCGAACAGGGATACCCGGTATTCCTCCACCATCCATCGATACCGGGCCACAGCAGGATCGGTCAGCCACTGCGGGTCGTCCTTGAGGGCACGCAGCCTGTCCCCGTGCGGCACGATCAGCGCCAACCTGGCCAGTGCCTTTCCGTCTCTCGACCGGATCTTTTCAAGCCGTGTTCGAGCTGCGGCCAGGTACCTCGGGAACTCCCTCAGCCATCGAAGCGCCGTCGCGCGCAGCCACCCCGGAAATACCAGACCGTCCAGCTGATCCGACAGATCCCGGAGAGTCTCCGTTACGTTCGCGCCACCGTTCTCCGCAGCAAGCACCGCGCGGCATTCTCGCCAGGCAGCAGCCACATCTGCTACCAGGGACGACACTTCCATGCCAACTGAAACCACGCGACCGCGGCCCTCGACCAGCCGCGCTTCGAAGTCGCCGGCACTCTGCACGGGGGCCGAGCCCTCCGGAAGGAATGTCTCCATGAATATCAGCCGCAGGAGATCGTCAAGAGGATCGCCGTCCTCGCATCCCAAGCCGATCAGTAATGGCCCCAGTCGGGTCTTGCGAAACTCTTTCCGGAGATAGGACTCCGCCTGACGACACCCGATCCGCAGCAGCCGCAGCGTGCCCTCCCGGTGCGCCTGAGCGGCTTCCTCCCCGGATGCATAGTAGACAAGCGACACGGATTCATGGTCGTCATGAAGGGCGGGAAAAAGAAAGCGTCGTCCCCCGGCATCCTCCACCGGCACGGTGCGCGGCATGTCACCCACCTGCCAGTCCTTCATGTCCCGGTATCTGCGCCCCTCCTTCGCCGGCGCGACAGGGCCTTGCCGGCCGAGTCGCTCCTGAAGCTCGTGCAGGGCCCGGCTCTCGGCAATCGTTGCTCCGTCCGTTCCGACGACCCGGATATTGAAGCTGAGATGAGGCGCCAGATCTGCATCAAGCCACGCGCCGGCCTCCACCGGAACGCCCGCCTCCCGGGTGAGTTCGCGAGCCAGGCTGGTCCGGAGCTCTTCCTTTCGATCCAGATTTCCGAGGCAGCGTCGCGCCACGTCGGGCGCCGGGACGAGTCGCCGGCGGAGCGGTTTGGGTAACGCGCGGATCATGGCCGTCACTTTCTCTTCCAGGTACCCGGGAACCAGCCAATCCAGCCTGCCACCGTCCAGCATGGGCAGTAAGGCCCTGGACACGACCAGCGTGACCCCGTCCCGCGGGTCTCCTGGCTCGAACCGATACTCGAGTGGCAATTCGTTTCCTTCCACAAGCAGATGGTCGGGAAAATCGTCGGGCTCGTATGCCGGTATTCCGTGATCCGCCAGGACGTCTGCGAGGCTCATGAAAAGAAAATTCGGCTCCTTGCTCTCGACTTGTCTGCGCCAGCGTTCGAATCCTTGCCGGTCACGAATATTGTCAGGTACCCGAGCAGCGAAAAATCCTATGAAACCGGCCTGATCC
>JASFOT010000159.1:0-5831 GCA_050116375.1 Gammaproteobacteria bacterium
CCCTCGTGGACTTGATAGAGGCGCTTTGCGTGGCCTATCCCAGATTGAGCCCGGAGCGCATCGCCGGCCATAGCGACATAGCTCCAGGCCGGAAGCAGGATCCGGGACCCGGGTTCGACTGGCGGCGGGTCGGCTGGATGCTGGCCGGGGGACGGCGGGTATAATCTGATGCCAGCCGGATCGAGCCTTAAAAGCTGATGAACCTGATCGCTCTTCTTCTCGGATTACTCGTCGAGCGGGCCGCAACCCGGGTGCTGCACCTGCGCGAGCTGCGCTGGATGGACCCGTATTTCGATGCCGTTTTCCGACTGATACAGGGAGCTCCAGCCGGGCTGGCCTATCTGGCCGCTGCCCTTGCTGTTGTGCTCCCCGTGCTTCCGGTTCTGGGTCTTGCACTGGCATTCCGCGATGTGCTGAACGGACTGCTGTACATTGCCTTTGCCGCGCCCGTCCTGGCTTTCAGTCTGGGCCCCCGGGACCTGGGGGATGAGGTGGACGAGTATGCCGATGCGGTTACCCGGGGAGACGAAGAGGCGGTTGGTCATCTGGAAAGGGCATTGACCGAGGGGGAGACGCAGGCGGAACCCGGTCGCCGGGCCCTGGCGGTGGAGGAAGCCGTTCTGGTCAGGGCAAACAGCCGCATTTTCGGCGTGATTTTCTGGTTCATGGTCCTGGGCCCCAGCGGCGCCTGGCTGTTCCGGGTGACCGACCTGATGCGCCGAAGAGCCGTGTTCGAGGCCGGCAGGGCGCGGACGGCTGGTAACCCCGAGCGCGAATGTCTCGTCGTCAGCCAGACTCTGTTTGGACTGGTGGCATGGATCCCCGCCCGACTGCTGGCCATCGGTTACGCTATGGCCGGCAGTTTCGAGGATGCGGTGTCGGACTGGAAGAAATATTACGAGACCTGCTCCGACAAATTCTTTCATGTGAACGATGAAATACTGGCCTGTTCGGGCCGCGGCGCGATCCGGGAACGATTCGACGCCTCCAGCCAGCTGCAGCCCGTCCATGAGGCCATGCGCCTGGTCAAGCGAACCTTGCTGATCTGGCTCACGGCCATCGCGATCCTGACGGTTCTCGGCCAAGTGGGATGACCCGGGGCACCGCAGGGGCTGTTTTCATTTCCGTACTTCTCCTGGTCCCGTGTCTCGCGGCGGGCGTCGAGACCGCGCGCCGCATCGTTTCCCTGTCGCCACACCTGACGGAACTCGTTTTCGACGCCGGAGCGGGGGATCGCCTGGCAGGCGCTGTGGAATACAGCGACTATCCCCCAGAGGCTCGTAATATCCCGAGGGTCGGGGATGCCTTCCGGATTGATCGCGAGATGCTGGCCAGAGTCGGACCCGATCTGATCCTCGCCTGGAAGGGCGGTACGCCTCCTGCGACCGTGGAGCAGCTCCGGGAGGACGGATACCGCGTGGTCGTGATCGAGACCCGGAACCCGGAGCAGGTCGCCGCCGCCCTGGAGACGATTGCCGAACTGGCGGGCACCCAGGATGCGGCGGCGCCTCGGGTTCGGGCCTTCAGAGAAGAACTGTCGGAGCTACGCCGGCGTTTCGCGGACCGGCCAGCCATCAGGGTTTTTGTTCAGATCTCCCCGCGTCCGCTGTATACGGTGGGGGAGGGTCAGCTTACGGACAGCCTGCTGGAGATCTGCGGTGGGCGGAACGTGTTTGGAGACATCGACCAGCTGGCGCCCGTGGTCACGGACGAGGCCGTGATCGCCGCCGATCCCCAGGTCATCATCGCGCCGCGGCTGGAGGGAGAGGACGTGCTGGAGCACTGGAAGCGATATCCCTCGATCGACGCTGTAGGAGACAGGCGCCTGCACGTCATCGACGGCGATCTGATCTCCCGTCAGAGTCTCCGCCTGCTCGACGGGGCGCGCGAAATCTGCAGTCTGCTGGAAGCTGCCCGTTCGGGCGGCTAGGCTCGCCGATCGTGCCGCCAGAGAACTTCCTGGCCCGATTCTCTGCGGGCCAGGAGCCGCGCGATCACGAACAACAGATCCGACAGGCGATTCAGAAAGCGCGCCACGTCCGGGTTGACGGGCTCGAGGGAGGACAGTGTCCAGACCCGGCGCTCTGCCCGGCGGCAGGTGGCCCTGGCCAGGTGAGCCGCCGCCGCGGCGGGGCCGCCACCCGGAAGCACGAAATCCTTCAGCGGCGGGAGATCGGCGTTCAGGGCATCGAGGTTCTGCTCGATTTTCTCGACGTCGTCGGGCGTGATGACCTGGTGGCCCGGGATGCAGAGTTCACCGCCCAGGTCGAATAGCCGATGCTGGATATCGGTCAGGCATTCGCAGAGGTTGTCCGGCAGATCCTGGCAGGCCAGCACCATGCCGACGGTACTGTTGAGCTCGTCGACCGAGCCGTAGGCTTCCACCCGGGGATGATCCTTGGCGACACGGGTGCCGTCTCCCAGCCCTGTGGACCCGTCATCGCCAGTTCGCGTGTAAATTTTCGTCAGTCGGTTTCCCATCGGATATTCCCGGTTTGATTCAATAGATATATGCCAGTGACGCGTAGACGCCCCGTCCCGCCGATCGGTAGCCATCGGCGAGTTCGTAATCTCGATCCAGCAAATTCTCGACTTTTGCCTTCAGCTGCCAATGTTCGCCCAGCTGGATCCGGGAACTCAGATTGGCGAGTACATAGCCGCCAAGCCTGGTTCCGCCGAAATCCTGTCGTGAACCGGAAGCCAGGATATCCAGCCCGAGATCGTGCAGCCCCAGCCGACGAAGGATCGACATGGCCAGAACGCGATCGGACCGGCGGAGCAGCTTTTCTCCTGTGCTTTTATTACGGGGATCCTGGAAAGTCGCATTGGCGCGAAATCGCCAGTCGTCTCCGCGAAAGAGGTAACCAAGCTCGATTCCCTCGATCTCGGCTTCGTCCACGTTACGGTTCTCTCCCGTAAAGCTGTCCGGATCAGTGAAGACAAATTCGATGAGATCGTCAATTCGGTTGCGGAAGGCCCCCGCGCGGAACTCGTGACGTGAACCGACGCGCTTGGTCAGGGAGATATCCACATTTTTTGACACTTCCGGATCCAGCCCCGGGTTTCCGCCGTAGCCATAGAGTTCGAGACTCGTAGGCGCCCGGAAGGCTCGCCCCGCGCCGACGGTGAATCTCAGCGTCCCCGTCAGATCCATCCCGTATTCCATGTTCCAGCTGTTCTGTCCGCCAAAAATCTGGTGATCGGTGTGTCGGGCTGCCAGCAGAGCCTCGTGACGGCCGCCGCTGAATGTGGTCTCCAGGTAGGCGGCATCCACGTCGATTTTGACATCCCCGCTGCCGGGACGCTCCTCCAGCCGGCTCCCGAAGATCTGGCCCGAGGTGGTTTCCCGGGCGACATAGATCCCCGCCACAAGCTGCAGGCCGGCTGGACCGGACAACGCATTCTGCCAGTCGGCCGTATAGCGCTCCGTTCTGGTGAAATCCGCCGGATCGACGGCGCCGCTGCCCTGCTGAATCTCGTCTACCACCCTGTCCAGGGACAGGGTGCTTCTCCACGAGGACATCGGTCGGGCGCCGAGCTGGATTCGGGAAACTTCGTTGGTGTAGTCCTGGTCCACCGGAGCCAGGAAGAAGTCCGAGTATT
The DNA here is from genome assembly GCA_050116375.1 of Gammaproteobacteria bacterium. Classification (GTDB taxonomy): domain Bacteria; phylum Pseudomonadota; class Gammaproteobacteria; order Steroidobacterales; family XN24; genus JAHEFR01. The sequence goes on from JASFOT010000159.1 coordinate 3,604, forward strand.
CGGTGGTCCCCCGGGCCTGCCAGTGACCGATATCCACCGTCACCGGGCCCAGGTCGGTCCGTGCCCAGGCGTCGAAACCGAGATTGTCGTACCCGGCTTCACTCTCGCTGGCATCCCGGGTGGGAAAGCCGTCGGTGTCGTACCAGGACACGCTGAGCCCGGCGCTGCCGGCGGACCCGGTGAGATTGACCCCGCCCGAAGCGTGGCGGGTATCGTAACGACCGCCTCCGATTTCTCCCCGAACCCTGGCTGTGTCCTGGTCGCTCCGGGTGATGATATTGATCACGCCGCCGACGGCCTCGCTGCCATAGAGGGAGGATCGGGGTCCCTTGACGATCTCGATTCGCTCTATGAGGTCCGGTGAGACGTTCTGGATAGCGGCGACGCCGGCGGTGCCCGAATTCATGCGGACACCGTCGATCAGCACCAGCGTGTGGTCGCTTTCCGCGCCGCGAATGAACACCGACGTCACCTGGCCGGGGCCGCCATTCCGGGAAATCTCGATACCCCCCTGGAAACGCAGGAGATCCGCCACGTCAGGGCTCAGGCTGCGATCCAGCTCCTCGCGATCGATGATGGTGACGGGAGCGATCACCCTGTCTTCCGAGACTCCGGTCCGTGTCGCGGTAATCACCAGCGGTGGCAGATCGGCGCTCGCGCCGAGTACAGACGCCGGTGCCCCGCTGGCCAGCAGCCACAGCGCACACATCCGGATCGCTTTCATTGAAACTGTTCTCCCCGCCGGCGCACGCCCGCATCGACGGCAGTGGTGATGAAGCCGGAGAAGGGAGGAGGAGAACAGTCATCGCAACTGGCGGTCCGCCCTCCGCAGATCCGGCGCCGGGTCCGCAGAGCCGGTCTCCGGGCTGACGAGCGAGGACGTGCCTCGATTCCACCACCTTCCCGCGCGCTAGCGCAGTGGCTCCGGTCCCGACCATGTGGCGGACCGGGGGTGGGATCTTTACTCGATCACCGTTGCGGGGGCAGCGCCGGATTTTCCTGGGGATCACCGGCTTCCCGTTAACCCCTCGCAGCGCGAGGGGGACACTGTGCGGACACTTCGCACAATAGGTTCGGCTACCCGGGGCTGTCAAGGAGCCGGTCAGACGGGCCGAAGGGCTTAAAATGATTCCATGTGGAACGGGAGACTGAACCTTGGACACCAAGCCTTTTCTTGAAGCCGCGAAGACCGCCGCTCGCGCCGCGGCCGAGATCATCAATCGCTATTACAGAACCCAGATCGCCGTCGAGCGCAAGGCGGATAACAGCCCCGTAACCCGCGCCGATGTCGAATCGGAAAAGGCGATACGGCAGGTCCTGGAGTCCCGATTTCCCGACCATGGATTCTACGGGGAAGAGACCGGACGCAGCGACCGGTCATCGGACTTCCTGTGGCTGGTCGATCCCATCGACGGCACCAAGAGTTTCGTCCGCAATTATCCGTTCTTCTCGACCCAGATCGCGCTGATGTACCAGGATCAAATCATCGTCGGTGTATCCAGCGCACCGGTGTTCGACGAACTCGCCTGGGCTGCCGCGGGATCCGGTGCCTGGCTGAACGGCAGACAGATTCAGGTCAGCGATATTCGGACCATCGGAGAAGCCTCGATATCGACGGGCAACCTCGCCACCCTGGCGGGTGGAAAACGCTGGTCCCGATGGGGGCAGATCGTGGCCACGGCCGACCGGATCCGCGGGTACGGTGACTTCTATCATTACCATCTGCTGGCGGACGGCTGCATCGACGCGGTCGTCGAATCCGACGTGAATATTCTGGACGTGGCGGCGCTCTCGCTTATTGTCGAGGAGGCAGGCGGGCGATTTACGAATCTCGAGGGCAAGCCTGTGACCCTCGGCATCACCAGCGTGCTCGCGACCAATCGAGCCCTGCACTCGCCGATCCTGGAAGCGCTCGGATGAGACGGCCCGAATTCCGGGCAGACCCTTTTGCGGAGGCGGCCTTTACGGGGAACCCGGACGGCTGACGGCACGGCAACTTTCGAGGCGCCGTGAATCGCTGCGGTACCGGGAGCGGTGTGAGACATGGAAGCGGGCGGACGGGCGTTCGTCCGGATGCAGAGGACCGTCGATTGCCCTGTTGTCAGGTCGTCATGAACAGCCGCTGTCCCATGTGTTGAAAGTGCCGCATCTCCACGCCGTAAAGGCGGAAGAGCGTGTCCTCGCTAAGCACCGACTCCGTCGGGCCCACCGTCCACTCGCCGTCCCCG
>JASFOT010000160.1:0-5800 GCA_050116375.1 Gammaproteobacteria bacterium
GGGCAGGCGTGGAGGAGTCGGTCATCGGTATGGCTCACCGGGGGCGGATCAATGTCCTGGTGAACATCATGGGGAAATCTCCCCGCGACCTCTTTTCGGAGTTCGAGGGCGCTTACGATCCCACCCTGAGCAGCCGCTCGGGAGACGTCAAATATCACCTGGGCTTTTCATCGGACATGGAAACGCCCGGGGGCAAGGTCCATCTGGCTCTGGCATTCAATCCCTCGCACCTGGAAATTGTGGATCCGGTGGTTCAGGGTTCGGTTCGTGCCCGGCAGGCGCGCAGGGAAGATGAAGCTCGCCGCCGGGTGATGCCGGTTCTGATTCACGGAGACGCGGCATTCGCCGGCCAGGGTGTCGTGATGGAAACGTTGCAGATGTCCCAGACCCGCGGATTTCGGACCGGCGGTACTGTCCACGTGGTGTGCAACAATCAGGTCGGGTTCACCATCAGCCATCCCCAGGATGCTCGGTCGACTCTGTACTGCAGCGACGTGGCCAAGATGATCGAGGCGCCCATATTTCACGTGAATGCGGACGACCCGGACGCCGTGGTTCTGGTCGCCCGTCTGGCTGTCGATTACCGCATGCAATTCGGAAAGGACGTGGTGATCGACCTCGTTGGCTACCGGCGGCATGGTCATAACGAAGCCGATGAACCGGCCGCCACTCAGCCTTTGATGTACCACACGATACGATCTCACCCGACCGTACGCCGCCTCTATGCAGAGCGTCTCGTGGAGGACGGCATCGCCAGGGACGAGGACGCGCGGTCCATGGTGGATGCCTATCGGCAGGGTCTCGACGAAGGCAAAGTCGTAACGCCATCCACCCTGGGCATGGTCGGCAATGAATACACGGTGGACTGGAGCAAGTACTCCGACGTCGACTGGGACGAGGATATTGAAACGGCCATTGATCCGGCGAGGGTCAAAGATCTGTCGAGTTCGATTACACGTGTTCCGGAGGCTCTCAAGCTTCATCCGCGCGTGGCGCGAATCATGTCCGATCGGGTCCGGATGGCCGGTGGCGACCTTCCCATGGACTGGGGATTTGCGGAAACCATGGCGTACGCGAGCCTGCTGACAGAGGGCCACAGAATACGTCTGACCGGTCAGGACAGCGGTAGGGGAACGTTTTTTCATCGGCACGCGGTGTTACACGATCAAAACGGCGGTGAGCCCTACATCCCGCTCAGGCATCTCGCAGAGAACCAGGGTAATTTTCTGGTGACCGACTCCCTCCTGTCCGAGGAAGCGGTACTGGGGTTCGAGTACGGTTATGCGACTACGGATCCCCAGACACTGGTGATTTGGGAAGCGCAGTTCGGGGATTTCGTGAACGGTGCCCAGGTCGTCATCGACCAGTTCATAAGCTCAGGTGAGACCAAGTGGGGTCGCTACTGCGGGCTGACCCTGTTCCTGCCTCACGGCTACGAGGGACAGGGACCGGAGCATTCCTCCGCGCGCCTCGAGCGCTTCCTCCAGCTCTGCGCCGAGAACAACATGCGGGTAGTGGTACCGTCCACGCCCGGGCAGATGTTCCACATGATTCGCCGGCAGATGCTGCAGCACTTTCGCAAGCCGCTGATCGTGATGACGCCAAAGAGCCTGCTGCGCCACAAACTGTCCGTTTCCGACATTTCCGCCTTGTCCAGCGGGCGTTTTCACAAGATTATTCCGGAAATCGATGATCTCTCGGACAAGCAGGTCAATCGCGTAGTCTTCTGCAGCGGCAAGGTTTTCTACGACCTGCTGGAAGCCCGTCGCGCACGGGAGATCGACGACGTGGCCATCGTCCGGATAGAGGAGCTGTACCCGTTCCCCAGCAGCGAGTACGCGGCGGTTCTGGCGCAGTACCCGAAGGCCCGGGAGATCGTGTGGTGTCAGGAGGAGCCACAGAACCAGGGAGCCTGGTATCAGATACGCCACCGGCTGCAGGAGCCGCTGTCTTCGGCAGACGAGCTTTTCTACGCCGGCCGCATCGGTGCCGCCGCGCCCGCGGCGGGGTATTACCAGCTCCACGTGAGTCAGCAGGAGGCCCTGGTTCGCACCGCACTGGGCGGCGAAGAGGCTGGCACTGAACCCGAACTGATCAGGAAAAAGGCATGAGTATCGAAGTCAAAGTCCCCCAGCTGCCGGAGTCCGTGACCGACGCGACCCTGGTCTCGTGGCACAAATCAGTCGGGGATCCGGTGAACAGGGATGAGAATCTCGTCGATCTCGAAACCGACAAGGTCGTACTGGAAGTGCCGGCGCCGACTTCCGGCGTCCTGAAGGAGATCCGGATCGAGGACGGTACCACCGTGACCAGCGGCGAAGTGCTGGCGGTCATCGAGGCGGGCGAGGCAGTTGCTGCGGTGCCTCCGCCGGAGGAGAAAACGGTCGCCGGGGAAGATAAGGCACCGGAGTCCGCCGACCTTGGAAGCGGCCAGAAACTGAGCCCTGCTGTCCGTAGACTCGTGGAGGAGCACGGGCTCGATGCCGCCGCCATCACGGGTTCCGGTCGGCAGGGACGCATCACCAAAAGCGACGTGATGCGTTTCATGCAGGAGGCCGAGGCCGGGACGGAGGAGCCGGCACAGAAAACCGAGATTCCCGCGCCCGCAGCAATGCCGGAAAGCGAGCGCGGCGAACGCCGGGTGGCCATGACCCGGCTGCGTTCACGTATTGCAGAACGCATGGTCGATGCCCAGGCCACCGCGGCGATGCTGACGTCATTCAACGAGGTCGATCTTCACGAGGTCATCCGGCTACGGAAACAGTACCGTGAAAGCTTCGAGAAGCAATATGGCGTGCGGGTCGGCTTCATGTCATTTTTTGTGAAAGCCGCGGTCGAAGCGCTGCGGACCTTCCCGGTAGTCAACGCATCGGTGGAAGGTTCCGACATTGTCTATCACGACTACCACGACATCGGTATTGCTGTCTCCACGGACCGGGGTCTGCTGGTCCCGGTGCTGCGTAACGCGGAATCCATGACTTTTGCCGAGATAGAAAAATCCATCGTGGATTACGCCACCCGCGCCAGGGACGGCCAGATCACGATCGAGGAGCTCACCGGCGGCACCTTCACCATCACCAACGGCGGGGTGTTCGGTTCCCTGATGTCCACACCCATCATCAATCCGCCCCAGAGCGCCATCCTGGGTATGCACAAGATTCAGGAGCGACCCATGGTGGTGGATGGCGAAATCCGAATACGGCCGATGATGTATATCGCATTGACCTACGATCATCGGATTATCGACGGTCGGGAGGCAGTCCAGTTCCTGGTGAAAATCAAGGAGAGTCTGGAAGATCCGGCCCGTCTGCTGCTCCGGGTCTGAGGCAACCGGTCCCGGCTCGCTTTCTGGCAGTACGAACAACAATCCACACCTGGTGAACGCAATGAGCGACGAATTCGACGTAATCGTGATTGGCGCCGGACCGGCGGGCTACGTGGCCGCGATCCGGGCCGCCCAGAACGGGCTGAAGACCGCCTGTCTCGACAACTGGAAAAATTACGACGGCAGCACCGCGTTCGGCGGCACCTGTCTGAATGCCGGCTGTATTCCATCAAAGGCCTTGCTGGAGAGTTCCGAACTGTTCCATCGTGCCCGGGAAGAATTTTCCAGGCACGGCATCAGCACCGGCGATGTGACGATCGACGTGGCGGCCATGCAGAAACGCAAAGCCGGCATCGTCAGTCAGCTGACCGGCGGCATCACGGCCCTGTTCAAGGCGAACAAGGTGACGGGCATGGAAGGAACGGGGCGGTTCCTCGGCGACGGCCGGGTAGAATTTACGTCCCACGACGGCGACATCCGGACCCTGACCGGAAAACACATTGTCCTTGCCACCGGTTCCCGCCCTGTCGAGCTCGCGGCCGTACCCTTCGACGGCGAGGACATAGTGGACTCCTGGGGCGCGCTGGAATTCGACTCGGTGCCGCCCCGTCTGGGAGTGATCGGCGGCGGCGTGATCGGTCTCGAGCTGGGCAGTGTCTGGAGCCGGCTGGGTTCAGAGGTGATCGTCCTCGAGGCCATGGACGATTTCCTGTTCATGGCCGATCGCCAGATAGCCAAGGATGCCCAGCGCCAGTTCAAGCGCCAGGGCCTCGATATCCGGCTTGGTGCCATGGTTCAGGCAGCCAGCAAGACCGATGACGGCATCGAACTCAGTTACGAAGACAAAAAGGGATCCCAGTCCGTTGTGGTGGACAAGGTCGTCGTGGCCGTTGGTAGACGGCCTTACACGGAAGGCCTGCTCGGGGACGATGCCGGTGTCGAACTGGATGACCGGGGCTTCATTCAGGTGGATGAGGAGTGCCGGACCAACGTGGCCAATGTTTGGGCTGCGGGCGACGTGGTGCGGGGACCGATGCTGGCGCACAAAGGTTCGGAAGAGGGCGTCATGGTGGCGGACCTGATCGCGGGAGAGGTGTCGGAAGTGAATTACGACGTGATTCCGTCTGTTATCTATACGGCACCCGAGATCGCCTGGGTCGGCAAGACGGAGGAGCAGGCCAAAGACGCCGGCCTGAAGTACAAGGTCGGAACGTTTTCCTTTGCGGCGAACGGTCGCGCCAAGGCAATGGAACAGGCCACCGGAATGGTCAAGCTCATTGCTCTGGAAGAGGACGACGAAATCATCGGCGTGCACATTATCGGGCCAATGGCAGGAGAGATGATCGGCGAGCTGGTCGTCGCCATGGAATTCTCAGCCAGTGCGGAGGACATCCAGCGAATCGTCCATGCGCACCCGACTTTGTCCGAGGCCATCCACGAGGCCGCTCTGGCGGCGGACAAGCGCGCAATTCACGCCATCAACAAATAACTTTTCCAGTCAGCTGCTGCGTCCGACCCGGAAAATGTTGGGCAGGCTGTTCAGGCGATGAAGTAACCGGCTCACCTGTTCCAGGCTGGTGACCGAAAGCGTCAGCTCGATCCGGGCGATGTTCTTGGTGGTGTCCGTGCGGGTCCGGCTCTCGAGTATATCGGTCCGCTCCTCGGTCAGAACTGTCGAAATGTCTCTCAGAAGGCCGCGGCGATCATAGGCTTCCACCTGTATGTCCACCGGAAATCCGGCTTCCGGCGGACGGCCCCAGTCCACTTCGATGGTCCGCTCCGGGTGGCTGTCCTGCAGTCGAAGAAGATTGCGACACTCCTGGCGGTGGATCGTGACGCCACGACCCAGGGTGATATACCCCGTGATGCGTTCGGGGGGCACCGGGCGGCAGCATCGCGCCATATGGGTCATCAGGTCACCCACGCCCGAAACCACGATTCCGCTCGATTCTTTCTGCTTTTGCCGGGCCCGGCGGCGGCTTTCCGGCAATTCCGGCAGTTCGTCCGGGACCCGGGGTTTGCCGGTCCGCTCAATGGTGCTGATGACCGAAGCCAGCGTCACGTCACCGGCCCCGATGGCCAGGTAGAGCTGATCAACGTTGCCGAAATTAAATTCACCGGCGAGTTTTTCCAGGTCCGGTGTTTCGGCCAGCCGCTGCAGCTCCTTCTCGAGCATGGCTCTGCCCTGTTTCTGGTTAACGTCCTGGTCCATCCGACGAAACCAGTTTCGGACCTTGCTGCGACTGCGCGGCGACGCCAGATATCCACGCTGGGGAATCAGCCAATCGCGGCTGGGGCGGGAAGCCTCCGAGGTAATGATTTCTACCTTGTCGCCATTCTCGAGGCGGTACGTGAGCGGCACCATGCGGCCGTTGACACGGGCGCCGCGACAGTGATGACCCACCTGGGTGTGCACGTGATAAGCGAAATCCAGGGGCGTTGACCCGGCGGGAAGATCGATGACATCACCGTCCG
>JASFOT010000161.1:0-5776 GCA_050116375.1 Gammaproteobacteria bacterium
CTGCTCGGAACTGAGCTGATACTGTTCGGGCAGAGGACCCTGATTTCTTCGGGAAGCCTCTGCTTGCAGGCTTTTCCAGGAAGATCGCCGCTTCCAGAAGTCCGTGCTTCGGTCCCCGTAATAGGGTTCGAGAGCCTTGTCCACGATAGTCGCCGTCCGGATCGCCGCTTCGAGGTTGTCGAACCGGACAAGTTCCTGGGAGACATCGCGAGCAATCTCCTCCAGCAGCGGCCGATGAGGCTGATCGACCCGGCTGAAACGAAGGCTGGTGCCTGAAGGCAGCCTCAGTCGGCGCCTGGCATCCGCCAGCCAGCGCTGTATTTTCGTCTGGCTGACCCGGATTCTGGCCTTCGGGTCCAGGGACATGCGGACGGGCCCGTTTGTCGATGTTCCCCGCATTAGGAGCCGGCCATGGACGCCGTCGATGATGAGTTGGTCGCTGGACTCGCTGGCCGCAAAATTCCACACCGCATTGCCGGCAGCGCCGCCCGCGGCGGAAAAGCTCAGTGATACAGCATCCTCCGCGTCATGCCCGGGTATGGCGTTTTTGACTACGGAACCCTGGTATTCCAGGGGACCGAACCAGAAATCGAAAAGATCGAGCATGTGACCGGCGAGCCCGTAGAAGTGCCCTCCCCCGCTGACAGCCACGTCCAGCGCCCAGTTCTTCTTCCGGGCGCGCTTGCTCATGCGGTAGTCGATACTGACAATTTCCCCCAGCACCCCCGAGTCCAATATGCGGCGCACCTCCTGAAATCGGGGCAGATGCCGGCGGTAGTAGGATACGTACAGGGGCTTTCCGGCCCGCAGGAAAGCGTCCCGCAGCTGGAGCAGCTCGGCGAGGGACCGGCCGGCGGGTTTCTCGATCAGACAGGGCTTGCCGGCCTCCGCCGCAGCGAGCCCATATTCGAGATGATTGGCGGGCGGCGTCGCCACGTAAACGACATTAACGTCCGGGTTGGACAGGATCTCGGCGGCGTCCGTAGACCAGCTGCCGGCATCGTGACGCTTGGCAAAGGACTCCGCCCCCTCCGCATCCCGGCGCATGACTGCCGCCAGGCGGCTGCCGGGAATCTCGTTGAACGCATCGCCGGCTTTACGGTCGGCCACGTCGCCACAGCCGATGATTCCCCAACCTACCGATGTCTTCACCCTCACTCTCCTGATTTTCCGTTGTCCGGGCATGCGCCGCTCATCCGACTGACCTCGTGGAGCATTGAATCGGCCGCATGTTCGCCAGCGTGCCTTCCTCAGCGCTCGAGCAGGGTAACGGTCACCGTCCGGCGAAACGCGCTGGATTCCCGCGCCGTCATCGGCCGTACCGAATGCCATGAATTGTAGGTGCGCACAAAGACCAGTGCGCGGTTGGCTTCGAACGCCAGGCTCTCCGCTATCGCCATCTCGTCAAAGTCGCCCTTGCCGTTTTTCGCGTTATAGCGAAGGCGATCCACCGTCGGCACATTGATATCCGTGTTGCCTCCGACGCTCCCGTCCCACTCTCCCTCCGCCACCATGGGCAGAACCATGGTGACTACCTTGCTCGGGGAATCAGTATGGGGAATGACCATGCCACCGTCCGCAGGCAGCATGGAGAACTCGAATCGACTTCCCAGGCTGGTCCGATAGTCTCTCCGACCGCTCAGACCGAAAAGGATGCGCCTGGCGAGCCGCGCAAGTCCGGGTCTCTGTCGATAGCCCAGATCCACATGGCGAAGCGCCAGTTGATTCAGAACCCCACGGATGAATTCGTCACTCTTGATCCATCGATGGAACTCTCTCCAGATGGGCGTCGAGCGGAGAAATGCCCGATACCGGCGACGATTCACCCGCTCCGAAAGCACATACTTCACATTGATCCGATTGAGGCCGAAGTATTCGCGGGCCGGAAAGCTGGCAACGAGTTCCCGATACAGATCCTCGTCGAAGAGAGGGGACGCAATGCCGTAGGGAAACGGCTCGTACCGCAGTTCCAGGCCCTCTAGAGAGAACATCGGCTTCAACCGCGTCGTCCGGTTCTCCCTGCGGCCGCCCCCGGTGGCCGAGATAGGCGGAACGGCGGCGACAGTACCGCCATCCCGGTTATCTGCCTTGGTCCTGGACACGATATCCATCTGTCTCAGGCCGGCGGGAAGCCATAAAGCCAGTCGTTCTGGAGCTTGCCGACCCGCGCAACCAGCTTTGCGCCGAGAGATTCCAGCACCTCGTGGGCACCCCGGGCATCACCGTAAAGCTCGGCCTTGTGCTCCTTGTCTTCGAACAGCACGTACGGTCGCGTTCTCAGCAGAGTCTCGCGTGCACCGATGAGGGCCCGGTGTTCGTATCCCTCCAGATCCAGCTTGAGGAAATCAAGCTCTTCCAGGCCGAGGGCGTCTATGGGCATGGCCGGGATATCGCCGCTTCCGACTATCCGCCTCGTTACCGAACGCCGGCCGGGCCTTCCCTGGAGATTTACCTTCTCTTCCTTGTCCGAAAGGGCGACCTGATAGGCGTGAACCCTGTCGGCAACTCCCCAGTCGCGCAAATTACGCTCCAGCGCCGCGAATGTGTCCGGCGCGGGCTCAAAAGCATAGACGGTTTCGAAGCGCTCCAGCATGATGCGCGTGTAGGCGCCCACATGAGCGCCTCCGTCGAGGGCTACTCGACCGCCCTCGAACCTGGACAACGCCGCGCGGATGTCATCGGTCTTGGCGCCGGATCCCTCGCCATAATATTCAAGCGTCTTGCGACGCATCTTGCCCCACCTGGCCCAGCGCCTGAGATCGATATCCGGGACCCAGAAGTCCCCCACCTTCTTCATTTAACGTTCCCTGGCCACACAGATCCCCGGATTATAGCCTGCGCAAACCGTGAACCTGCCGGTGATCCGCGTGGCGCCGATCAGAGGCCGGTCACGTTCCCGGGTGACCCCCTGATCCCCGCTTCAGGAGCCCCGATTCGCTCCCGACCTTTGATAAAATACTTGTTTGGATCAGACCCGGGAGTTCTCCCATGCACATTGTCGCCAAGCGGATCACCAAGTGGCTGGTGCGGTTCGCCTCCGCGTTCCTCCCGGAGGACAGGGCCCTGGCACTTGAGCGCTGGAGGCGTGGGCGGGAAGACAACTGGAAATTCCGCCGCTGCGATTACGTATTTGCGTCTTACGGCAAGAGCGGACGGACCTGGGTGCGGGTGATGATCTCGCGCTACTTCACGGTTGCCTATCAGCTGCCGGACCGGATCATCATGGGATTCGACAATTTCCACAAGATTAATCGCCGGGTCCCGAAGATATTTTTCACGCACGACAACTATCTCCGCGCCTATCTTGGCAATCCTGATTCCCACAAGGACTTTTATCATCACAAGACGGTGCTGCTGGTACGCAAGCCACAGGACGTGGCCGCATCTCAGTTTTTCCAGTGGAAGTTCCGTATGCGGCCCTACAAGAAGGCCCTCAACAAGTATCCGGAGCATGGCGCGGACATTTCCATTTTCGATTTTGTGATGGACCCCAACCAGGGGCTGCCACGAATCATTGAGTACATGAACGGCTGGATCCGGGAACTGGACAATTTCGACCATATTCTCGTGGTTCGTTACGAGGATCTGAGATCCGATCCGGAAACCCAGCTTTCGCGACTGATGTCATTCCTGGGCGAGGACGCGAGACCGGAGGTGATCAAGGATGCGGTCGAATTCGCGTCAGTGGAGAACATGCGCAAGATGGAGTCGCAGAATTATTTCTGGCGCAGCGGCAGTCGGGTACAGGCAAAAGACGCGAGCAATCCGGACTCCTACAAGGTGAGGAAGGCCAAGGTCGGCGGCTATCGTGACTATTTCGACGACGAGCAGATCGAGGCCATGGATCGACTGGTGAATGAACGACTGCTGCCAGCCTACGGCTACACCGAAAAAGAGGCCACGGCCAGCGCGGTCGTCAACGCGGGGAGTGCCGCCTGATGGAAAAGAAAGTATTCATTCAGACCAACGAGCGGCAGTGGCTCGGAGCCCTGGTATCCGCCTATTCTCTCAAGAGAAACTCTGCCCGCCCGGATGATTTCGACGTGGAAATCATGCACGTGAAGGACTTTCCCTTTCTCAGCGAGAAGGAGAATCAGCCTTTCCTGCGCGGGGGAAGTACCCGCATCTGGCATATGTCGGACCTGCAGTCATTTACGCCCCTGCGTTTCATGCCGCCGAAACTCATGGGACACCGGGGACGCGCGGTGGTCATCGATCCGGATATCTTTGCCGTCGGCGACATCATGGAATTACTCGGCCGGGAAATGGGCGGCAAGCGCGTGATGGGGCGACACCGGTCCGACAAACCGGATAAGGCCTGGCAAATCGCCACCAGCGTCATGCTGCTGGATTGTGAGAAACTGCGTCACTGGGAGCCCGAGAAAGAGTTTGACGAACTCTTCCAGTTCAAACGGGATTACAAAGACTGGATCGTGCTTCGTGACGAGCCTCGTGAAAACGTCGGCTACCTGGAAGACGAATGGAATGATTTCGATCGTCTGACCGAAAAGACCAAGCTGCTGCACAACACCAAACGGCGCACCCAACCCTGGAAAACCGGCCTCCCGGTGGACTTCGTGCCGGCCGACAAACTGCGCAAGTACCCGCTCCTGCCCCAGCTGAACCGGCTCAGAGTCCGCGTCTTCGGTGAATACGGATTGCTCGGCAGATACAAGTCCCATCCAGACCCGAAACAGGAACAGTTCTTTTTCGGTCTTCTCCGGGAGTGTCTCGAGAAAGGCGTCATCACAGAGGACGTGGTCCAGGCGGAAATGAGGCAAAACCATGTCCGGCACGATGCCCTGGACCTGGTGGAGCGTATTCCCTCTCTGGCCGCGTAAAGCACCGCAATGACCAATCAATATCTTGATTTCGAGAAACTGGAGGCCATCGACCCGGTGGCATTCCGTTCTACGAAGCCGTTCCCCTACGCGAATCCCTACGGATTACTGACCGATACCGGATACCAGTCGCTGCTGGACAACATGCCCGACATCTCCATATTCGAGAGGATCTTCGGGTATCGAAGGCTTGGCGGACAGGACCCCCACGATCGGTACGCGCTGGAATGGACTCCTGACATAAAGGTGCCGGAGCCCTGGCAGGATTTTATCGACGAGCTTCGGAGCGATCGTTACCGTCGGGCGGTGGCCCGCCTCATGGGCGCGAACAAGGTCGAGTTCCGCTTCCACTGGCATTACACGCCGAACGGGTGCTCCGTGTCTCCCCACACCGACTCCAAGCGTGAGCACGGATCTCATCTTTTCTATTTCAATGCAGAGGGCGAGTGGGATCCGTCCTGGGGCGGAGACACGCTGATACTCGACGACGGGGGCCAGCTGGATTTCCGCTCGGCGCCATCCTACGAGGACTTTGTTGCCGAGATACCGGCCAAGTCCATCGGCAACTACAGTCTGATCTTCGAGCGCACCGATCGGGCCTGGCACGCGGTCCGCGAGATTCGCTGCCCGGAGGATCGCATGCGGCGTCTGTTCATTGTCGTGGTCAGCCCCGACAGTCTGTTCTGGAAGGTTCGCGACCGGCTGGTGGGCAAAAAGGTCAAATTCTACTGAGCAAACGGCCCCGGGGATCCGCATCGAAGCCCGTCGGAGATCCTGCGAAGGGCCTCGTCATTCGGTTGCCAATACCCATGAGGGAGCCGACCCAATCATGAGCCTGCAACTGCTGGAAATCGAAGATCGCCGGGACCTCGGGCGCTGGGTCCGGTTCCCTGGCCGCCACTATCGGAATGACCCGAATTACGTCCCGCAGCTTT
>JASFOT010000162.1:0-5769 GCA_050116375.1 Gammaproteobacteria bacterium
CACGAGGCCGGCTACCGTTTCGACGAGGTCTACGTCGGTGGCGGCACGCCGACGGTCGGCCTGGACCAGCTGCTGGAGACCCTGGCGCTGGTGCGGGACCTGAGCCCGGTGCGAACGATTTCGGTCGAGACCAACCCGGACGACCTGCATGACGACAGACTGCCGGCCCTGCGCTCAGCCGGGGTAGACCGCCTGTCGGTAGGCGTGCAAAGTCTTGACGACAACCTGCTCAGGGAGATGGAGCGGTTCGAAAAATACGGCGGCGCGGAGAAGATTCTTGGCGGGCTCGAGAAGACGGCGGGTCTTTTCGACACCCTCAACGTGGATATGATCTTCAACCTGCCCCACCAGACAGTGAATTCCCTTCGCAACGATATCGAGCGATTGACTCGGGATGTCGGCGTGGACCAGATCTCCTGGTACCCCCTGATGGGAGCTGGCAGCACCAAGATCGCCATGAGGAAGAACATGGGCCGGGTCACGTACGACCGGGAACACGCGTTCTACAACGAAATACTGGATCGATTGTCCGGCAGTTATGAACCCGTGAGCGCATGGTGCTTTTCGCGGCGTCCGGGATCCCTGGACGAGTATGTGGTGGACAGGGACGACTACATAGGACTGGGAAGCGGCGCCATGAGTTACCTGAACGGCGTTGTCTATGCCGCGTCCTTCTCTATCAACCGTTACATCCGACTGGTGAATGCCGGTCATTCGGGCATCACCCGGGAGCATCGTTTCAGTCCCCGGGACCAGATGCGGTATTACTTTCTGATGCGGCTGTTTGGCCTGAGCCTGGACAAACAGGCGGCGGAAAGTCGCTGGGGGAGGCGTTTTCGTCGGACGCTGTGGCCGGAATTCACCTTGTTCACGGCGCTGGGAGCAATCGAGGATGACGGCAAATGCTGGCGGTTGACGCGCAAGGGGATGTACTTCTGGGTCCTGATGATGCGGGAATTTTTTATTGCGGTTTCCAATTTTCGCGACCTGATGCGGATCGGTATTCGCAGTGAGCTGGACCCCGAGGACCTGCCGCCGCTGGCCGCCAGCGACGATCGGCGGTGACGGATTCCAGGGTCGCTGGAGCAGGCCTCCTCGTCAGCGCAGAGACGATGCGAGCAGCCAGATTGCAGCAGCGCCCGTGGTCCACGCCAGCCAGGACGGGCCGGCGTCGAGCCCCAGCAGGACGGCTGCGGTCAACAGGATCCCCGTGCCGGCGACAGCACGGTTTCTCCGTCTGGAGATTGCCAGGTTTTCTCGCCGAAGTTCGTCGATTCCGGGAGTGCTCACTCTGATCTCGAGCTGACCCTCCGATGCTTTCTGGATTAGCCCGTGAACGACCTGTGGAAACTCCTGCAGCGACTCACCCACGGTGGGTAGCTGTTCGCGAAGGCGATTCATGATTGCCCGGCCGCTGACTCTCTCGTTCATCCAGTCTTCCAGGATCGGCTGGGCCGTTTCCCAGAGATCCAGCTGCGGGTAGAGTTCTCGGCCCAGCCCTTCGATATTGAGCAGTGTTTTCTCGAGGAGAATCAGCTGGGGCTGGACTTCCATGCCGAAGCGACGCGCAACGGTAAAAAGCCGGACGAGGAACTGGCCGAAGGAAATTTCGCTCAGCGGACGGTTGAAAATAGGCTCGCAGACGGTCCGGAATGCAGACTCCACCTCATCCTGCCGGGTATCGCCTGGCACCCAGCCCGAGTTGATGTGAAGCCTGGCAATCCGGTGATAGTCGCGCTGGAAAAAAGCAAGAAAATTTTCCGCCAGATACTGCTGATCCCGCGGGTCCAGACTGCCGACGATGCCGAAATCAACGGCGATATAACCGGGGTTTTCAGGATCGCTCACGTCGACAAAAATGTTTCCCGGATGCATGTCCGCGTGGAAGAAGTTGTGACGGAAAACCTGCGTAAAAAATATTTCGACTCCGCGGCTGGCGAGCCTGCCCATATCAACGTCATGCTGTCTCAATCGGGCGACGTCCCCGATCGGAACGCCATGAATACGCTCCGTCACGAGCGCCCCGGGACGGCAAAAATCCCAGTAAACCTGAGGCACATACAAAAGGTCCGAATCCTGAAAATTCCGTCTCAGCTGGGAAGCGGCCGCTGCTTCCCGCATCAGGTCGAGTTCATCAATGATGATTTTTTCGTACTCGGCAACGACTTCCACGGGGCGGAGGCGTCTCGCCTCGGGCCATAAACGTACGACCAGTCTGGCGAGGGCGTACATAAGATCGAGATCGCGGCGAATCTGGTTCCGAACGCCGGGTCGGAGTACCTTGACCACCACTTCCTGGCCGTCCGGCAGGCGAGCGCCGTGGCACTGGGCAATCGAGGCGGCGGCGAGAGGCTCGCCGTCGAATTCTGCGAAAATCTCCTCCAGAGGGCGACGGTATATTTTCTCAAGCTCCGCTCTTGCCGCTGCCGAAGCGAAGGGTGGTACGTCGTCCTGAAGCCTGGCCAGTTCATCGGCCACATCCGACGGCAGAAGGTCCCTGCGGGTGGAAAGGGTCTGGCCAAACTTGACGAAGATGGGGCCGAGTTCCTGTAAGGCTTCCCTCACTCTCTCACCCCTGGGCCGGCCGGTATTGCGCATCGGCCCGGACCCCAGGCACCAGCGAGCTATGCGAAGGCTGCGCTGTGCACGGGTTCCTGCTGCAAACTCATCGATTCCGAAGCGCTGAAGAATCCGAATGATGCCGACAAGTCGGAAGAGTTCGGACGGTCGCATCATGACGGGTGGCCGCCCTGCTTCTTCTCGAGGCGTTCCAGCCTCGCGGCGAAGCGGTCGACATCTTCCCTGAGGCGGTCCACTTCGTCGAGGAATTCTTCCACTTCGAAACGGGTGGGGAGGTTACGGCTCTCCTCGGTGAGGTATTCGCCGCCGTCCCTGGCCAGCGTGTCGGCCGCCTTCCGTCCCCACTCGACGAGTCCTCGCGCCAGGTTGCCCAGCTGGTGTGCAGCCATATCGCCGAATACCCGCGATAGCTCTTCCTCCCAGTCCGGTTTGGCCAGATCGAGCAGGCGCTGGAAATCCTGGGCCACACCCGGATCTCCGACGATCTCCGCCGCGCCCTGGCGCAGGCCTCCGGCCCTGCCGCTCATCCCCGCCCGCAGCAGCGTGATCGGCAGGCCCCTGACGGTGCAGTCCGATGCGGGTTCGTCAGTCAGCGAAAGACGCAGGTGTTCGTCCTCTGCGGTCACGGCCAGAAATCCGGGAAGACCGAGGGGATCGATCAGTAAACGGCGACCGGCGAGCTGCCGGCAGAGACCCGTCGCCTCCCCGGAGGCGCGGATGCCCCGGTTGATGACTTCCTCCAGCGGTCCAGATACACGCTGCTCCATCGCCTCCTGCCTCGGGTTCAGAGACGAAATCCGTAGTGGAGAGCAACGATGCCGCCGCTCAGATTGTGATACCCGGTTTGCTCCAGGCCCGCCTCCGCCATGATCGCCCTCAGGGTCTCCTGATCCGGGTGCTTGCGAATGGACTCCGCCAGGTAACGGTAACTGTCGGCGTCTCCGGCCACCAGCCTGCCCAGAGCGGGCAATACGCGGAAAGAATAAAGATCATAGACGGAAGACAAGCCGGGCAGCACGGGCTGCGAAAACTCCAGCACCAGCAGCTGGCCTCCGGGCCTCAGGACCCGCGTCATGGATTGGAGGGCGGCGGCTTTGTCGGTCACGTTGCGGAGCCCGAAACCGATGGTTACGCAGTCAAAGCAGGCATCCGGGAACGGAAGCCGCTCGGCGTCGGCCACGCAATAATCGACACGGGCCGGGACTCCGCTGTCGATGACACGGTCACGTCCCCGCTCCAGCATGGATACATTGATATCGCTGAGCACAATGGCGCCCGATGCGCCGACTTTTTTCGCCATGCCTATGGCCAGGTCGCCGGTGCCTCCGGCCACGTCGAGGGCCCTGCCCCCGGGCCGAAGATGTGTACGGCTGACCGTGAATCGCTTCCACGCCCGGTGAACGCCCAGGGACATGAGATCGTTCATGACGTCGTAGCGGCCGGCCACCGAGTCGAAAACTGCCTTGACCCGGGCTGCTTTCTGATCCCAGGGGACCTGCTGATAGCCGAAGTCCGTCGTCCGCCGGCGCTCGCTCACGACTCGGCCTTCGGGTCGGCGGGCTCGCGTCGTTTGTAACCCGTCTCGTCGAGCTTCTGCAGATACGCCTGCCAGTTACTCTCTTGGTTATCCGCCAGTTCCCGCAAGTATTCCCATGTATACAGACCGGAATCGTGACCATCGTCGAACCTGAGGCGGATCGCGTAATGACCCACCGGTTCGACGGCAGAAATGCCGACCGATTCCTTACCGACCAGCAGTATCTCCTGGCCCGGGCCGTGACCTCGAACCTCCGCCGATGGCGAAGAGATCCGCAGGTATTCGCAGGGCAGCCGGAATCGGCTGCCGTCGTCATAGGCGATCTCGAGCAGTCGGGATTTCTTGTGTAAGCGGATCTCAGTCGGTACCGGGGCCGTCGTCATGACCTGCGCTCGCGTTTTCGCCCCCGCCGGGGCCGAATCCCCATTCTACCGCGCGGCAGCGTTTTAGAGGATGTAGCGAGTCAGATCCTCGTCCTTTACAAGCTCGCCAAGATGGGAGTCCACATATCCGGCATCGACCGTGATCGACTGTCCCTCGCGATCGGCCGCCTCGAAGGATACGGCTTCCAGGAGGCGCTCGAGCACCGTGTGCAGGCGGCGGGCGCCAATGTTTTCAGATCGTTCATTGACCTGGAACGCAATTTCCGCGATGCGGCGTATGCCGCTTTCCGAAAAATCGAGTCCGACGCTCTCGGTGGCCATCAGTGCCGTGTACTGCTCGGTCAGGCTGCAGTCGGGCTCCTGCAGTATGCGAATGAATTCGTCGGTCGTCAGGGCATCCAGCTCGACCCGGATGGGAAAACGGCCCTGCAACTCCGGAATGAGATCGGAGGGCTTGGAGAAATGGAACGCGCCGGAGGCGATGAACAGGACATGGTCGGTCCGAACCATGCCGTACTTGGTGGTCACCGTGCAGCCCTCCACCAGCGGCAAAAGGTCCCGCTGCACGCCTTCTCGCGATACATCGGCTCCCTGGGTTTCGGATCGCCGAGCCACCTTGTCCAGTTCGTCCAGGAAGACAATACCGTTCTCCTCGACGTTCTTCACGGCCTCGATCTTCAGCTCCTCCTCATTGATCATCTTGGATGCTTCTTCGTCCACCAGCAGCTTGAGGGCATCCTTGACCTTGAGCTTGCGCGTGCGCGTGCGCCCGCCTGACAGATTCTTGAAAAGACCCTGCAGCTGGCTGGTCATTTCCTCCATACCGGGAGGCGCCATGATTTCGACGCCCATGGGCGCCGCCTGGGTCTGGATCTCGATCTCGCGATCATCCAGGCGGCCTTCTCTCAGGAGCTTCCTGAGTTTCTGCCGCGTATCCGCGCCGGAGTCGGCGGCAGCCTCGGCGTCCCAGCCGGCCCGATCCGCGGTTCCTGGCAGCAGGGCATCCAGCACCCTCTCCTCCGCGGCGTCCTGGGCCCGGTCCCGCATCTTCTCCATCGCGGCCTCGCGGGTCATCTTGACGGCTTCGTCCACCAGGTCACGGATGATGCTGTCAACCTCCCGCCCCACGTACCCGACCTCCGTGAACTTGGTGGCTTCGACTTTGATGAACGGCGCCTTCGCCAGACGGGCCAGGCGCCTCGCGATTTCTGTCTTTCCGACGCCGGTCGGACCGATCATCAGGATGTTTTTCGGGGTGATCTCACCCCG